>NZ_LZGZ01000221.1:0-7959 GCF_001690515.1 Gilliamella sp. Fer4-1
ATTTACAACAAACACATCCTGATATTTATTTTGCTTTTGAATTAGATTTATTAGAACTCAAAATAAAAAAATGGCTTAATTCAAAGGAATCTACACAAGAAAATAGCTTAGAAAAACTTATATTAAAATTAAAGCAACAAAGTGAATAATGGAATAAAAGATGGTTGATCTAACAAAACTGAATAATGATCAAGAAATAACTGACAAAATATTTAAACCAGTTTTAGAGCGCTTTAGAAATATTTTAGCAACGCCCATTGATGGGGAAAGCGTTTACAAAGACGGGATTTTAAAAAATAAAGCGATTAAAAAATATCATAACTTCCTCAAACAACAAGGTATTATGGGAACGAACATTATCCCACAATATCAGGCTAATCACCTATCATACGAGCAAAACCAAGTAATAGCTGAAAAGCTTCGTAATAGAATATCTGTTTCTCCAGAGGAATTAAGAAAAAACAGCCAAGAATTGGCTCAAAGCTCAATATCACCTTACACAGCCACTTGTCCGGCTGCTCAGGGTGAAATTGAGATTATATATGGTATCCAAAATTTTAAATATCTTAATAATAACCAACCAGAAATAACTGATTTATCAAAAAGAATTATTCCATTAGGCCCATTAAAAGGACAGCTTTTTAAAGAAATATCTGTGCCCAGTAATGTACGTTTTGGAGACACAAAATTTATACCTGATTTAAAGAATCCAATCCATTTTGAAATAAAAGAAGATGGTACGGCTAAATTACCTTGCTCAAAAGGTGAAAAGTACTATATTAAAATTGACACATTAACATCAGATGCTGATATTCAGCAATGGTTAGATGGATATCAACTTATGATTAATGAGCTTAGCGAATTCCTTGAATATGAATGGAAAACCGTTCACCTTCCTAGATGGAAAGCAAATAAAGATAAAGGAGATAATTTTTGGCTTGGCGTTAATGATGGTTTGTCGGCAATTCCGTCTATTCAGCAAATGGATGACCAATTGTTTGAATATTTAAATTCCTCTAATTATCGTAATCATATTCCGCCAAATGCGATAAGAGAGGCATGGAAATATATAAGCCGTAATGTTACAAATATAATCCAATCTATCGCTAATAACTTAACCAAGGAACAAGAAAAACAATATTCGTTCTTTCTGCAAGATAAAATTCACATGTATATTCTTGAGATTTTTATTCTTTATTGGAAAGAATTACTCAGCCCTGCAGATAAAGCTTATTTTGATGGTAAAGATCTGACCGAAATGTTTGCTGCTGTTATAGGATTTATTATAGAGTTTTATTTGGGTGGAAAAGCTATTGATTTGCTTATTAAATATTCAGCAAGAATGGGTTTTATTGTATCAAGTACATTTGTAGAAAAGGATCTCATCCTTTTAGCTAATGCGACGAGCAAATTAGTTTTACCACAAAAAATGGCAAACGGATTAGCTTATTGATTTGCTGTATGGTCATTAAAAAGAGATATAAATATAAATGCAAGGGTTTTCAATAAAATTAATAAAACAATGGCCCATTTTCACTCTATATTTACGGGGCGACAAACCACCTATTATATTATAAGAGAAGATGTAGAAGCCATCTTATCAAAAACAGAGTCTATACCAGTTAAAAATAAAGCACCAACAAATGCAACAAAAGAAACGGGCGATGCGATTAAGGGTGAAACAAACCTAGACCCCGTATCAATGTTAACTGGTGAGGAGCTGTTAACGCTAGTTGATGATACGCTATTTAGTCAATTTCCGTTTATTTGGCAACGACTTTACCGAACCAGTGCGGTTGAATGCAATAGTGGGCTAGGTTATGGCTGGAGCCATACGCTTTGTCATAGCCTTACTTTTACTGAAGACAATCACATCATCTGGCAAAATAACGAAAATAACCTTATCACCTTTCCCCAACCGACAGAATCGGAACCCGCTATTCATAATTTGCTGTCAGAAGCCGCTATCTACCTAGGACGGGAGCCTAACCATTATCTGGTAAGTAGCGAATCGGGTATTTACCATTTTACGTGCGAAACCGCCGAGTCTAAGCAGGCAAAATTGCTGGCGATTAGTGATAAATATGGTCATCAACATCGCTTAATTTATGATAGTGAAGGTAAACTGATTGGGCTTGAGTTATCAGGTGGACTAAAACGCCTTGCCTTTCGCTATTCAACACAACAGCCATCACTTATCACCGAGGTAAATGAATTAACTCGCACGTCAGATAAACAGCCTTGGCAACCTCTGCGGTTGATTATGCGCTATGACTATAACGAACGTCAGGAATTAATCACTGCCACCAATGCGTTAAACCACACTGAACAGTACAGTTATGATGACAGTCATCTGATTATTCAGCGCAAGATGGCTGGGGGAGCGGTGTTTAACTGGCAATGGCAGGGAGAGGGCAAAACCGCAGTTTGTCATCAGCAAATCACGAATCTTAACGGTATTCAAAGTCGTTATGAGTGGGATAAAACCAGTGGCAAGAGCACGGTCTATCAGTCTGATGGGACCACTTTAAGTTATGTGCACAATGCACAAGGTAAACTGATTAGTCAAACCAATGCCGCCGGTCAAACCACCACCTATGATTATAATGAGCATGGTCAGTTAATTAAACAGACTGACCCACTTGGTGGGGTAACACAATACCTGTATAACGAACTTAATCAGCTCACCACGCTAATTACGCCAGATGAGCAGCAGACGGATTATTACTACTGGGGTGAACGTGTTAGTGAAGTGGTTCAAGGCCATCGCCGCTGGCAATACCAGTATAACGAGTATGGTGACCGCACGGAAGCGATAAGTCCCGAAGGTAAAATAACACGCTATCAATATAATCAAGACGGGCAATGCACAACTATCCGCTATCCTGATGATACCCAACTGACCCAACAGTTTAATCACCTAGGTCAACCTAGCCAAATCACCTATCCTGATGGTCGCTGTGAACAGTACACGTATGATGCACAAGGACGCATTAGTACAGTGGCAGATGGGCAAAATAATTGTATTCATTACCAGTATAATGCCTTAGGTCAAATCACTAAAATCAGCTACCCGAATAACACTACTCGTGAGTACCAATACAACGCTTATGGCAAAGTCACTTGGTTTAAAGATGAAGCGGGTAAAGTCACCGAATATGACTATGCCTCGCCATTACATTTAATGACCGAAACACGGCTACCGGATGGAGAAAGGCTTAAACTTCGTTATGATAATATTCACCTGCAAGTCAGTGAAATTGAAAATCAGAAAGGGGAACGCTACCATTTTAGCTACACACCAACCGGTCAACTCAGTGAAGAAATCGGTTTTGATGGTGTAAAAACAACTTATCATTATAATGAAGCGGGTCACTTAATAGAAAAACGTGAATACGGCAATACCCCCGAAGCCGAGCCACTTATTACCCAGTATCAGCGCGATATCACGGGCAAACTAATCCGCCGTATCTTTGCGGATGACACCACTGAACAATACGAATATGATGCCTATGGTCAATTGATTAAAATCAAAGATGGGCAAAATATATTAGTCTGGGAATATAATCTGGATGGTCAGCTTACCGCTGAACACCAAAACTGGGCGACTATCCGCCATCGCTACGATGAAAACACCGGCTTACTCAATGGCACAAAACTGCCCGATGGGCAATGGTTAGAATATCATTACAATCAGGGTCAGCTACTGGGGATGACACTCGACCACCAGCCATTAGCCGCTTTTCGTTGGGATAAACAAGGGCGAGAGTGTGAACGTCGTCAGGGCAATGGGCTGGTTAACCGTTACCAGTATGACCCACTAGGGCAACTTATTGCCCATCAACGTTATCATGGTTATGATATTAGCACCCAGACCTCACCAACGCCAATTTGGCAACAGCAATATCACTACAATCCTAACGGACAGCTTGCCGAAATCACCGGACATCAGCCACGCCGTTATCGTTATGATAACGCCGGTCAGCTACACACAGTGACTTATCCTGAGGTCAATCCCGAGCAACATCATGCTGAAAAAGTCGAGCAGTTTGATTACGACCCAACGGGCAATAAAATCAGTGAAACCCAAGCGCTAGCCCCCACGCCTTTTCATGCCAATATCGCCAAAGGCAACCGGTTAACCTTTTTTAGTGATAAACACTTTGAATATGACCGCTTTGGTAACCTAATTGCCGAAAAGCGCGGAAAAGACCACAGTCTAGTTACCCACTATGAGTACGACTGCCGGCACCGGTTAATCAAAGTGATTAAACCAACGGGGCTTATCATCACCTATACTTATGATGCCTTTAACCGTCGTACTAGCAAAACCGTGGATGGTAAAACTACCGAGTTTATGTATTCGTCTCATCCATGAGACTCACCCTTGCAGGGCCAACGCTAAAGCGTTGTTCAAATTTGTTCCAGACAAATTTGTGGCAAGGTAGTAAACTTATTGCTGAGACTGATAACGATAAACACTGGCAAAGCTACCTTTACGAGCCAGACTCTTACCGCCCATTAGCCCTTGTGCATGGCAATGCGCAGCAAGATAACATCAAACTCTACTGGTATCAAAACGACCACCTCGGCACACCCATTGCTCTTACCGGCAGCTTAGGTGACACGCTCTACGAATGCCAGTATAATGCCTATGGGCAGATAATAAACGAAGCCTACCATCAGGATGATACCCAAGCCCTGCCGGATAATCCGTTGAGGTTCCAAGGGCAATATTATGATGAGGAGACAGGGTTACATTACAACCTAAACCGCTATTACGACCCATTTACCGGCAGATATATCACTCAAGATCCGCTAGGTATACTGGGTGGGTTAAATAGTTATCAATATGTCAATGCTGATCCGATAAATTGGATAGATCCGTTAGGGTTGATTAAGGTTGAAAATAGTGGGCTTGAGGGCATTGCTGGAAAGGAATCTACAGTAACAAAACCTGCTACAGGAGCAGAGAATGCCGCCAATAATCCTAAATTAAATGCTCAATTAGCATCTCAAGAAATAGCCAATGGACATGCTTTTGATAAGCATGTTTTACAACGAGGTGAATTTAATTCCCTAGGTATTAGAACACGAGAGCAATTCCGACAACATGTAGAAAAAGTTATTAATAACCCGACAGACGTACGTTATTACTCTGACGGGCGAGTTGTTTATTTAGATTCAAATATAAGAATTATTGTTATAAGAAATCCGGGTAAAGGTGAAAGTACAGCATTTAGGTCTGATTATGATATTGGATGGGATAACTATATTAAACGTTTACCAATCCAAAAAACACCGCCAATTAATTAGCTGAGGTTTAAAATGAAGATATTAGAGAAACAAAATAATTTATTAAATGTTCAAATGAGTGAGAGGGAGTTTAACTTAATAAGAGAGCTTGAATCTGCTGTTTTAGTTTCATGCAGTGTAAATGAAATTCCTACCTTAACAGGGTGGACTAGAGAAGATCTTTTAGAATTTGGGATCATGCTTAGTGAACTAGCAGAGAAACACAATATTAATTTATAACAGAATTAAAGCTTGTTAAATTTCTGCCTGATGTTGGGATTTTTTTATCTTTTTTAGATCTGCATCGTAAGTTCAATAATGAACTTGTTTTAACTCACCTTAATAATAACCGGATGTCCAGCAATAAGGTCGCTGACAAGGACGTTGAGGGGATTGTTGGAAAAGAAGCTGATACACAATTAGTGCCAGATACTTTTTTAGAATCAATTGAAATGACAGAGGCTAAAATTGTTGGTCCTAAACATACTGATAGACGTTTTCCGAGGTTAATTGAATATCAATATCAGCTACCAGCTAGAGCAGCAAACGGACCAAATGCAGGTAAAATTATTCGTTTTAAAAAAGCTGAAAAGAAAACGACCTATGATCCTGCAAAACTTTCCGATGCAAAAGTAGCAGATATGTCAAATAAAGCAGCGAAAAAAGCGGAAGATTATTTTAAAATTAATCCAGAACAAAGGCAATATTCAGTAAAAATAGATGGTTACTGGTTTAGAGTAACTCGTGATGCTAAAACAGGCGAAATAAATAATGCGTTTCTCAGTATATCACCAAGAGGATAAAAATGACAGATGAACAATTAAACTGGTTAATTAAAATAAAAAACTATTTTTATGATAACAATGTAAGAGATTTGTATGATATTATTTATTTAACTTTATCTAATAATCAAATGAAATATTTATTATTTTTAAAAATGGTAAGTGAAGGAGATGGATTTTTTCCGATTGAAGGAACTGGTTTTACACTCGATAAAGGTTGGGATAATCCTATTGATTTTAAAGAAGTAATTTTTTATTTAGGGGAATATGAAAGCTCCACAATATCTCCCCCAAAATTTGTTGAACTTATGCAAATAATATCAAATAGCTATATTGAAGCACATCCCAAAGAGAAAGATTTAATCGAATTTTATATGAATAAATTAAGAGAACGTTATTCAAAGTAAATAGCAAAATCCCCACATAATTAGTGGGGGAGCATGTTTTATTTATTAAAATTAACAAGAAAAATTTAGCAATTAACTTATCTTGTTTGATTTTTATCGCATTAAATCTGGCAATATCATTATAATGGACAGCTTGCCGAAATCACCGGACATCAGCCACGCCGTTATCGTTATGATAACGCCGGTCAGCTACACACAGTGACTTATCCTGAGGTCAATCCCGAGCAACATCATGCTGAAAAAGTCGAGCAGTTTGATTACGACCCAACGGGCAATAAAATCAGTGAAACCCAAGCGCTAGCCCCCACGCCTTTTCATGCCAATATCGCCAAAGGCAACCGATTAACCTTTTTTAGTGATAAACACTTTGACTATGACCGCTTTGGTAACCTAATTGCCGAAAAACGTGGAAAAAACCACAGCCTAGTTACCCACTATGAATATGACTGCCGGCATCGACTTATCAAAGTCATTAAGCCGACAGGGCTTATCATCACCTATACTTATGATGCCTTTAATCGGCGTACCAGTAAAACGGTAGACGGCAAAACCACCGAATTTATCTGGCAAGGTAGTCGACTTATTGCCGAGACCGATAACGATAAACACTGGCAAAGCTACCTTTACGAGCCAGACTCTTACCGTCCCTTAGCTCTTGTGCATGGCAATGCGCAGCAAGACAATATCAAACTCTACTGGTATCAAAACGACCACCTCGGCACACCCATAGCCCTTACCGGCAGCTTAGGTGACACGCTCTACGAATGCCAGTATAATGCCTATGGGAAGATAATAAACGAAACCTACCATCAGGACGATACCCAAACCCTGCCCGATAATCCGTTAAGGTTCCAAGGGCAATATTATGATGAGGAGACGGGGTTACATTACAACTTAAACCGTTATTACGACCCATTTACCGGCAGATATATCACCCAAGACCCAATTGGCATACTGGGTGGCTTAAATAGTTATCAATATGTTAATGGTGATCCGATAAATTGGATAGATCCGTTAGGGTTAATTAAGGTTGAAAATAATGGGTTTGAACATCTAAAACTTTCGGATAGACACTTATTAGATAGGGTTAGTATACCTAAAAGTACCGGTAATTCTATTTTCACTGGAACAAGAACCGAGGCATTAGCTGATCTTGCTAAAATTAAATCTGGCGTTGCTATTAGAGATGGTGAATTATTTACAACATCATCAGGCAGAGTATGGGGTATACATAATAATTCTGTCCACCCAATTTCTGGACCTGGAGTTGTAAATATTTCATCATTAGAATATAACATATTAGTTCAAGCAAGAAAAAGAGGAAAAGATAACGCTTTAATTACACTAGGTCATTTAGAAAAAAATAAAAAACTTAGTTCCGAGAAAGTAGAAAGAATTAAAATACTTTTAAATTTAATGAAGGATAAAAAATGAGTTATTCACCTTTTATTAATCTTTATTTACGTGATCAAAAA
>NZ_LZGZ01000222.1:0-2493 GCF_001690515.1 Gilliamella sp. Fer4-1
TGATGGAAACGTCAGGCTTTAGTCGTTTCAAAATTGCCCTTGCGGTTATGAAAACAGCATTACCGCTCGTATTAATTACAATGGCAGTTGGAGAATGGATTGCTCCTATTAGCGAACAGACTGCACGCAATATGCGCTCTGAAAAGCTTTATGGTAATACCTTAATGGCACAGCAAGGCAGCATTTGGGCTAAAGACGGTAATGATTATGTGTTTATTGGGCAGGTGAATAACGATAATTCAATATCTAATGTTTATATTTATTCCGTTGATCAAAATAAGTTGCTATCCATTACCCATGCTGCTTATGGAGTATATGAAAATGACAGTTGGACTTTATCACAAGTAGAAAAAAATGATCTAACAGCGCTCAACAAAGTGGTAGGAGTCAATATGGTATCCATCCCTTGGAAAACAAACATTACCCCAGATAAATTAAGTATTGTAGCATTTGATCCTGACTCATTGTCAGCTTCTGGACTTTATCAATATTCGCAATTTCTTAAAAGCTCAGGACAAGATACCAAGTATTATGATTTGCTATTTTGGAAAAAGATTATCAAACCCGTTTCTGTTGCTGTGATGATGTTGCTCGCTTTGTCATTTATTTTTGGTCCATTACGTAGCGTATCGATGGGCATTCGTATAGTAATTGGTATTAGCTTCGGTTTCTTATTTTATATTGCTGATAATTTATTTGCGCAAGTGAGTATTGTTATTGGAATTTATCCCATCGTTGGATCGTTGATAACCAGTGTTGTATTTTTGTTAATTAGTTATATTTTATTTAAACGAAACAACTAAGCTTGCTAAGATTTTATCAACCCTATCATCTTGTTAGATGATAGGATTTTTATTTTATAAGTTCTATTTTATCGACTGTTATTTATTATTTATCAAATAGCTTTATGTACTGCCCATAACCAGCATATTCTAATTCATCTTTAGGTATAAATCGTAAAGCAGCCGAATTAATACAGTAGCGTAACCCACCTAGCTCTTTTGGACCATCAGTAAAAACATGTCCAAGATGAGAGTCGGCATTCGCTGATCGCACTTCGGTGCGACGCATAGCAAAACTGGTATCTTTTTTTTCAATAATACTACTCTTATTTATTGGCTTAGCAAAACTAGGCCAGCCACACCCTGAATCAAATTTATCTAACGAGGTAAATAGTGGTTCACCAGATACTATATCGACATATAATCCTTCACGATGATTGGCATTAAATTCATTATCAAACGGTGGCTCTGTACCATTTTGTTGGGTAACATAATATTGCATAGGTGTTAATATGGATAGCGCTTTTTCTTTCATGTTTTTATTCATAAATCACCTTCTCGTAGTTTAAAGTTACTTGTTTTAATTAATGTCGGTTAACATCAGTTTAACATCGATTGCAATACTTTATCTTTAATTACAAAATAATGATATAAAGCACCAGCTATATGTATGATAAGTAAAATACCAAGTAAATATGAACTGGCTTGATGAACGCTATGAAATATTTGATAAGCCTGATTTGGCAAATCAACAGCAGGTATAGAGATGATACCCAAAAAATTCAACGGATGACAACTCATCAAGTAACCAGAGAGTGGCACAATAATCAATAAAATGTAGATAAATCCTTGCGTTGATTTTGACAAGACTCGCTGTAATTTATGATCTTTGGGTAAAACATCTGGTACACCATCGCGCTTTATTAACACAAAGCGCCACAATGTTAAGACAAAAATCAATATACCCAAAGATTTATGCAATAAGTAAATAACCGGCATACCCCCCAAATAGTTTGACAATACCCCCTTAAATATAACCACTAAAAACGTGAGCAAAACCAAGGTAAAAGTTAGCCAATGAACCCATTTTTGTTTACGACCATAGTGCGGATAATTTTGCATTATTAACTCATCCTTTTATTTGTGTTTTTGCCAATGCTGAGCCAAAAAATGAGAGCGCCCTGATAGTTGATAGTATTGGTTATAGCGTTGCGGTTGTTTAGTGTAATAATTTTGGTGATAGTCTTCAGCTACATAAAAACTCACAGCAGGCTCGATGGCAACACCAATTGGTTTATCAAACTTCCCGCTGGCTTGTAATGCTTGTTTAGAGGCCAGCGCTTGTTTATGTTGATATTCATTATGATAAAAAATTACAGGACGATAAGAATCGCCCCGATCGGCAAATTGCCCCTGAGAATCAGTGGGATCAATTTGTTGCCAAAAAATTTCTAGCAATTTTTTATAGCTGATGACTTTCGGATCAAACGTAATTTGCACGGCTTCAGTATGCCCTGTTGTGCCTGAACAGACTTGTTGATAGGTCGGATTAATTACATGCCCACCTGTATAACCCGATACAACATTGATCACGCCCTCATACTTATCAAAGGGTTTTACCATACACCAAAAACAACCGCCAGCAAATGTTGCTTGTTCATATTGTTGCATAAAAACCTCCACATTTTGATAATGTTAAATTAAATACGCG
>NZ_LZGZ01000223.1:0-4188 GCF_001690515.1 Gilliamella sp. Fer4-1
AAATAAAATTCCATTTAATATCCACAGCTCCATATTCTTGAATATACTGTTTAATTGTTTTTTCAAAAGCTCGATATTGACCACGATTTATTCCTTTTAACTGAGAGAAAACATTATCTATGCCTCCTGAACCGCCTAATATTTTCGCTAAAATATATCCCGCATCATCATCTGCGTTACCTAACCTTCGAGCAAATGCGCTTGGAAAAAGGTTAGTTGCTGTGCCTGATCCTATATCAGCTCTTGAAACTGTCGCTTTTGCTGAAAGAGGTTGCCCCTGTGCTCCTCGTTTACCTTTTACTTCACAAATCCATCTCCACGGATCAATCCAAGTTAACCCATTAGGCGCATACTGATACAGATTAAACCCACCTAGCAATCCTATCGGGTCTAGCTGGGTAAAACGACCAATATCCGGATCATAGTACCCGAAAGTATTGTAATATAAGCTGGTTTCCCTGTATAAATATTGTTTTCAATACCAACAGGGATGCGGTTAACCTTACGGTTATTATTTATAAACCATATAAATCATTTATATCATCTTCACACACTAATTTAGAAATAAATTCATTAAAACTATTGCATAGAAAAAGAGTACTCTTATCTTGATTATCCGTTAAAGATAAATTATCAGACCATGTGTCAAGAGTATAGTAGTATATTTTCCCATTATTAATATCGATGCAGAAATAATTACCACCCGCGTCAATCGCAAAAGGTAAAAAAGTTTCCGGTAATAACTTTCTACTCCATAAATTTTCTGCTTTGGAAGGCATTAAATAGTTCTTGTCATTATTAAACTTTTTATAGTATTTAACGGGTATTAGTTCATGAATTGCAACCCATTCAAATTCACTTTCAGGATCCAGACAAGCATTATTCTCTGGCATTCCTCCATTGTGTTGTAACAGGAATTGTCTTAGTTGAACAGGAATTTTTATCTTTAAAAGTTTTTCAACCTCATTTAGGTCAGTGGTATTAATTGCTTGTTGAGAATTGTAGAATTTGTTGCTTGTTCTTGGTTTAATATCTTCATCTTCAATGGTTTCTACTTTGTCTTGATCTTCATCACAAATTAAAGCATTTAAGAAATTTTCTAATGAATCAGATAAATAGATACTATTTTTTTTAAAATTTTGCTCTGTATTTAGGGTGTCATCCCATTCTAATCTGAGATATTGATATATCGCACCAGTATTAATATTCATACACAAAAAACCATTACTTAAATCGCGAGCAAAAGGTAACAGCTCCTTAGGTAACTTTTTATTATTCCAATGTTTGAAAGCAATACCTTCCATGATAAAATCTGGGTCATTCCTAAATGCTTTATTATATTTTATAGGAATAAAATTAAAAACTTTAAGTTTGTATGGAGGAACAGTTGTTTTCCAAATATCTTTATATACCATTCCTCCATTACAATTAAGATAAAACTGTCTTAAAGAATCTGGAATTGTGATACCTAACCTCTTTTCACAAGCATTTAAATCTTTATCAGTCAGCTTTTTTTCGCAGTCATAAAAGTTATCTATATTAATCATATTAATTCCCAAATTATATTGCGTCTTTAATTAACAAAATTTACTTATTAGCTCTTTTAGTCTCTTCGGTACTCTACCTGTTAACCACCCTTGTGTATATGAATAGTCTACTGCTTGTGGTGAGCCATATTTAGTGCCCGAATGTGCACCAAATTGAGAAACTGAACCTTTATGACGAATTGCTTCATGAGTTTCCGTTTTAATTAATTGCATAGTAGTTTTACCAGTTTTCGGATCAAAATCGTCAACATGATGCCAAGTATATCCTACGGCATCTTTCTTTTTGATTCCAGCCGCTTTAAATGCAGCAGCAAAATCTCTAGACCTAGTCCCTTGCATTGTGATTTGAACAATATTTTTTTGACCTTCTTTTACAGGGCATAATCTGGAGAATCTGTAAAATCTATTCCTTGTAATGCTAGCCTCCATGGATCAACCCAAGTTAACCCATTAGGCGCATACTGATATAGATTAAACCCACCTAGCAATCCTATCGGATCTGGCTAGGTAAAGTGGCCTATATCCGGATCATAATACCTGAAAGTATTGTAATGTAAGCCAGTTTCTCTGTCTAAATATTGTCCCTGATATCTGAGGTTCTGCTCTATGGGTTCGTGTTCGATTTCATGAATCCGTTTCCCCCATAATTGAAAGCTGCATTCCCACAGTATTTTACCGTTTTCGTCGGTCAACTCTTCCGGACAGCCATTCAGATCAGTGTGGAAGTACATGACTTTTTCAGGGTCATTACCTCTTTTATCTATTCGTGCCAGTGGTTCGTAGCTGTTCTGGTCGGTATAGATATACAGGCTGCGGTCTGTTTGTTCGATGCGTACTTCGCTCAGGCGGTGCTCGGCGTCGTAGTGGTAGTGCTGGATAGCACCGATGGTCTGTTTGGTCTGGGTTCGGCCGTGCTCGTCGTAGCGGTAGCGGTGTTCTCTGAAATGCAGCAGCTGGTTACAGCGGATGACATTCTGATTGCTGGGGTCTAATTCTATTGGCCGTCTGTGGTCTAACAGGTTGGCGGCGGCATCGTATTGCAGGGTTTCCCAGTATCTCTGGTTGCGGCAGCCTTCGATTCTGCCGGTGCGATCATAGTAGTAATCGGTCTGTCCGTGTTTGCTGTGTTTTTTGCTTACCAGCCGGTCGAGGTTGTCGTACTGGTAGCTGTGTTCGATGAGGATATCGGGCAGAATCGGATTCTGATTGCGCCATATCTGTTTGTGTTGCAGGCGGCTGTTACGGTCGTATTTGAACTGGGTGTTCAGCCGTCCCTGAGTGCGTAATACTTCGCGGTGCAACTTGCCGCGTTCGATGTCGCTGATGATGTTGCCATCGCCATCGATATTTATCTGGTGCAGGTGACCGGAACCGTAATACAGGCTGTTGATGGTACGCCCATCCGGCAGGGTGGTGGCGATACGGTTGCCCAGTGGGTCGTACTGGTGGCTGAGGGTACCCTGTGCGGTGGTTTCGCTCAGCAGGTTACTCAGCAGATCGTAGCTGAAGGCGATGAGGTCGGGTTCTGCTTCTGCGGGCAGGCCGGCTTTTTTGTAGCCGACTTTGATAAGGTTGTCGGCTTTGTCGTACTGGTAGGCGGGGGTGCCGTCGGTGGTGTATTTGCCGATCAGGCGGCCGATGGCATCGCGTTTGAAACGGTGGATGATTTCGGCACTGCTGCCGGCAGCAAAGTGTATATTGCTGACGTTGTCGAGTAGTTCATAATCTAAATTTTATTTGCGTTCTTCCGAGAAATGTTTGCTCTTTTAATCAGCCTTACCAAATAAAGACTACAATATTTTTAATTTTTCGGTTAACTCTTTTATACATGTGTCTGCCAATTTTTTGTATTCTATAGCAATTTTTCCTGAATACTTCTCATCAACTATTTTTTCAAACTCTTGAAATGTGCCAAAAAAGTCATTCATTTGAATAGCGAATCCATTATTAACCCAACAAGCAAAAATAGTTTGTGAGTTATCTTCGCAGTTTTTGCAATAAGCTATATTTTGTATTTTATCTATATCTAAATATAAACCGGTGCCAACAGATAAATTGTCAGGTAATTCTCGAATACTTGTTGATTCTATATTTAATTTACCTCCAATCGATAAATTTTCAGGTAATATTTTGATTTTTGAGTATTTTAAATCTAAATCACCTTTAATTGAGAAATTTTCAGGTAACGCTTCTATTTCAGTAAACCCTAAATATAAACTACCTCCAATAAAAAAATTTTTAGGTAATACTTTGATTTTTGTCATTGTTAAATTTAGATCACCTTTAACAGATAGGCTTTCCGGTAGTGCTGTTATTTCTGTATTCGCTAAATTTAGACTACCACTTATAGAAAAATTTTTAGGTAATGCTTTGATTTCCGTATTTGTTAAATATAAATAACCTCCAATAAATACCTTTTCAGGTATAGTTTTGATTTCTGTATTTCTTAAATCTAAATCACCACTAACAGAAAAATTTTTAGGTAGTGCTTCAATTTTTGTATGAGTTAAAATCAAATCACCGTTAATAGATAAGTTCTCAGGTAATGCTTTAATTCCTCTGTTTCTTAAATTTAAATTACCATCAATAGTGATTTTATTGTCTTGAATGAGATACTTTATACCTTTTTTATTTAGTAATT
>NZ_LZGZ01000224.1:0-11289 GCF_001690515.1 Gilliamella sp. Fer4-1
ATTGATTATATCCAGCCCGGTAGCCCTTATCAAAATGGCTATATTGAACGATTTAATCGTACCTATCGTACTGAAGTACTCGATTTATATCTTTTTAACAACTTAGCTCAAGCAAGGAGAATAACTAAAGAATGGTTAACGGTTTATAACACCGAAAGACCGCATGAGGCATTAAATAACATGACACCGATTGAGTATAAAACACTAAAACAAGCAGCATGATTTTCTACGTGAGTTGTGTACTAAGTTTGGGGTATTTACACCTTTTAGGTCGATGATGTTGTAAAAGAGTTCATGTTATTCTTAGCTATCATTCTTAAAATAAAAAATAAAATAAAATCAATACCTTTTCTGACCAATTTTTGTGAGTAAAACGGTAGATTGGCGTGTTATTTTGTATTTTGAATAGGCAAAAACAAGTGCACTATGTGTAAAAATCAATTTAAAACTATTATTCTTCAGTTATTATTAGAGGACTTGGTGACAGTGTTAACTGCCACCAAATAAATAAAAGTTTTATAAGGTATGTCAGGTTAACAAATTAACTATCACCCTTAACTATTTAATGCCCAAAATTTACAAGAAGCTTAAACAACTCAGCAAACTAAGTCCACTCTAACGAACCATCTTCATTAACCCACACCGCTTCTGCTGGACAAGACTCATCAAAAAACCAATAATCATCCATCAGTTTTTGTTTATCAAACATGTCGTCTTCTGTTTTTGGAAAAGCATCATAAAACAGTTTGACTTGTTCATCGATTGAGCCTCCTAATAACTGACCATTTTTTGCTAATTTAAGTCGACCTTCTTTTAATAATCTTTTCACAAAATAAAAAAAGAGTTCTTTTCTCTCTTGAAATGGAAATTTTTCTTCATTAGATTTTAGAGAAGGGAACATATCAGGGGCAATACAATTCCATAATCCACTAAAAGTTCTTAGTTCTGACCAATCAATAATATTTTTATAATCATTTTCATTTATCATATTTTTTCCTACCTAAATTTAATTTCTGCTCCAGTTCTCAACCCTCTATATAAATTTGTTAAAGTTGGGCTATTTCTTATATCAATAGTCCAACGAGCACCTGTATTAGAGCTCGATACATTTCTTAATGTAATATTTGTACCATCTTGTAATCGTGCTGTATAAATACCATCTCTAACTTTGGTTAATGGCTGTCCAGCTAGTTCCTCCGCATAATTATATATTTGTTTATCGGTCAAATTTTGGCTTTCGTAAATTCGAGTGGAGTAACGATTTCCATTAGCACCTTGCCGAATAGTTTGCCCATCAATTTTTAAATCTGTGGTAGGGTTATTTTTATCGTAGATATCTTTTAATTCGTCAAATCGCTCTTGTTGTTTTTGTTTTTGATATTTTTGGCTATTTTCATTTTGTCGCTTATCATTATCTCCGTCATCATCAGGCGGTAATCCTGGGGCTCCTCCAGCGACAACACTTCCAGAGCCAGCAATATTATTACTGTCTGAAGAGCCATCAACGCCGTTGTTTTGTGAAGTACTTGAATTACTTTCTTGCCCATGAATTAGCGGTATTCTGTCTGCAAAATCAGCGATAAGAAAATCATTTTTATTTTTATTTAGAAAATCTATTTGTTCTTCAGTCAAACTAGCTATAGCAAATGAATCACCACTTCTAATCGCATTAATAGCATTAGTTTTATCATTCTCACTAAGGCTATTAACCACAGATATACCTAATAATGCAGCTAAACCTGTTCCAGCAACATAGTTTGCGCAAACCGAAATTCTTACGCAAATCATCCCTCCAGCTCTAACTACAACTGCTGCGAAGTTATTCTCAACTGCATTCTTACTCGCAGCAATCCCCGTATTCACATCTTGGATATCTCCACCAGATGCTGCGATGGCAAGGCCTGTAGCTAGTTGGGATAGTGCGCTGATTTTTTGTCGCTCTTCTTGCGATAACTCTGTTACTGCTTTATCCGGATATAAAATGCCCGCTATGACTTCAGCACTACGTTCACTCGCTGCTGCCCCTAAACCTCCCGCTAAGGCTGAGTTGCCTTGTAGCTCAGCAACTACTGCGCCCAGTATAGCATGGCTAATTGTGTTGGCGACGGTGTTTCCTTCTGTCTGTTGTTTGATTATGGTGGCTATCTTCGGTGCTAATGCCCCCGCAACAGCCCCTGTCATGTCGCCCGTGATTAGCCCATTAATAATGTTAACCGCCATTTCAACGCCTTGACGGGTGTCACTGCCCATCGCTGACATCCCTTCGTTCATCGCATCGTTGTAGGCCTTTTCATAGATTTTCTGTTCCTGCTCGTCGGTTAAAACGAGGCCTTGCTCTTTCGCTTTTTTTTGCTCTTCTTTTAGCTTTTTGTTCGCTGCAGATTCTGCGCTTATGCGGTCGATATGATTGAGCATGGTTAAGGTTTCACCGCCAATCTCACTCACTAAGTGTGTTTGGTCTATGATGTCTTGCTCTTTTTCTTTGTTAAAGATGTGTTTCAGTTCGTTATTCGCCTGCTCAGTATCTCGGCTTAAATCATCAATATCCTGTTGTTGTCCGTCCTTGTTGCGAATTATAATCGTGCCTTCTGATACCGCAGATTGCGTCGTCGAGTTTGCCTTCTCTGACTTATTACGACTGGTTGGCATCGATGGCATGCCACTGGAACTAATGCCAGCACTGCTGCTACTGACTTTGTAGTCCGCTTTGTTTTCGATATCACTAAAGCTTATTGTGCCGGTATCAAGGCGGTTTTTACTGGTATCTTTCGCTTCTGAGGAGATGACCGCCCCTTTTAGGTCGGTGTTGTTGCCTACCTTAATGTCAAAGCCACCTTTACCGGCAAAAATACCCGATTGGTCAGTAACACTTTGCCAGTTGCTGTCCATTTTAGTTTTACTCGCTGATGCATTGGCACTACCACCTCCGCCCATTGAGATACTACCCCCTGCCGAGGCAGAAGTACTTTTAGAATGAAACTCATCGCTGTCTTGTTTTGATTCGATATTCAGGTCATGACCAATATCGGCAACCACGCTATCACCTTTAACTTGTCCTGCAATAATGTTAGCATCGTTCCCCGTTATGATTGTGAGCTTATTACCCGCTTCAACCACGCTTTCTGTCCAGTCGGTACCATTGCCTTTTTCTCGAGATTTACTATGGCTCGCATTGGCTGAGATATTAAAGCCATTTTTTTGTCCACCAAAGTTATAACCCACACCCACCGAGCCACTGCTGCTCTTTTCTTTCGTGTCAGTTTTGCTCGTGTTTTCTTGACCTACGATGTTAACATCATGGTTGGCTTTGAGCATCGCATCATGTCCTGCTGACACCTGACTGCCGATGATATTAATATCGCCGCTCTCTTTTTGTCCATTGCCCGTGGCTATAATACTGACATTATGACCCGCTGATATACCACTACTCACTACCGTATGTTGCTCTTGGTTTACCGTGCGCTTGGTTTTTTCACTACCCAAGCTAAGGTTAATTCCAATCGACGCCTCAGGTACCCCATTTTGTAAATTCGCACCTGTCTCTAACGCCGCATTACCCGCTTGTAGCCCCGCTTTGATATTCATTAACGCTTTGGTTTTTTCGTTAGTCTGTTTTTTGGCTTGCTCTCGGGTTTGATTAGCGTTGTACATATCACTGACCGTACCCGTTACCGCCACAGTAAGCCCTGATTTTTGGTGTTTATACTCTTCTTTATACGTCGTTTTGGCATCTAGTGCTTCAATGTTGACGTTTTCACCTTGCAGTTTGATATCACGCTGCGCAATGACTTCGCTGCCTTTGATGTTCACGTCTTTACCCGCTCGGATATTAACACTGCCATCTGTGCTACCCACCACACTGCCCAAAAAGGCTTGTTCGGTATTTGTCTGTTTTAAGGACTCTTTTTCTTTACCAACGGTAAACCCAATACCCCCACTGCTCATTAGTCCCGATTTTTTAGTTTTGGTTTCTTGTTTTCGGTAATATGACTCTTCTGCCGCATCAATGGTCACTTCCTTGCCGGCATTCAGCACCACATCATTGCTACCAATCACTTGGCTGCCCGTGACTTTGAGATTATTACCCGCACTGATACTCACGCTATCACCATACAGCTCACTGCCTTTTTGCGTGGTGTTATCTATTTCTGTGTGCGTTGTAGTGGTTGTTTTATTTAAAAACCCTTTACTTTTACTTTTGTGAAATTCATCTAATTCAAAATGTTCAGCCGATGAGCCTAATATAATGTCATTATCGGCCTGTAACCCAAGATGGTTGCCCGCAGTAATATCAACCGTTTTGGCGTTAATGTCATTACCAGCAATAAGCATAACATTATTAGCGGCACTTATGCCCGTGCCAACCACACTTTTTTCATCCGTTTTTCGGTAGTCTTTTTTGACCCTAAAATCTAATTTCTCTTCAATATCTGCGGTATTAAATTTAATATCGTTGCCGGCTTGTAACCAAGTATTACCGCTTTCACCATTATTAATAATCCATCCCGCTTTAGTATTGATATCATGACCCGCATCAATCACAACATTGCCATCATTTACCTGAATAATACTTGTTTGGTCTATATTGGTAGTTAAATTTCGCCCCCGAGTCTGTGTGCGTGTACTTGATAATAGGTTGATATCATTATCTGCCGACAAATAAACTAGTTTATCCCCCACTAATTTGCCGTAATTGGTGATGTCGTTTTCCGCATTGATAGATACTCTACCACCATAAATAGTGCCTTTATTGGTGACATTATGCCCATCTAATAGTATGTCATTTTTGGCTTTAATTAAGCCATTACTATTAAGTTCATCCCCTTTAACAAACACGTTCTCGCCTGAGATTAATGCCCCATCAGTTCCCAACTGAGGACGGTTAACTACGTAAACTTGTGGCACTAATACCTCTTGCGTTTGACCACCTACCGTGATGGTCTTTTTCACTAATAAAACGATATCAGTGGTTAGTGCGCGCATTTGTTCGTCTGATAATTCAACGCCGGGAACAATACCATAGGCATTAGCAAAACTAATTCCCGCATCCATCAAAGCTTGATACTGCTCTAAATCAGAACGGTAACCATGTAAATAGCGGTTGCCTGTTAAGCCAATAATTTGCTCTCGTATTAATTGCTGTTCGTAATAACCATCACCTAATCGTTTTTGTATCGCATTCGGGTCGGCATTTAAACGGCTTAACATGTAATCAGAGCTGAGCCATTTTTTGCGTTGAGTAAAACGCGGATCGCTTTCGACAATATAATTTTTGTCAGTCTCTTTGTTGATTATCCATAAGCTATTATCAGGTAAGGTTAGATTTGGCTCATAAATACTGATGGTTTTAGACGGTACCATTTCCGCTTCTGTTACCGGTTGTTCTGGTTCATTATCTTTTGGCGTATCGTTTTTATTTTGCTCCACTGTATCAATTACAATAGATTCAAAATTGTTATCCGGTTTAGTCGGTAGCCCCGTAATTATCTCTTGCTTATGATTTGGAACCACTGTCACATTAGTTTTATCACCAGTAAGATTATTGTTCGGATTTAAATCGATAATTGGATTAGCTATCTGTTTTCCATGCTGAGAAATGCTCGCATGAACGGTTTGGTCAATAATCTGTTGATTATTTTTGTTTTCCACCTCGACGAGTTGTCTTGGCGTGTCATTTAATGGTTTTTTCTCGAAAATTTGATGCTCTAAAATATTGTGATTCAAAGCATCATCAATAAAGATTTCATCCGCTTTTGTGTAGTCATAAGGACCTTTGCATCGGTATTCATCCTTACGCTTGCGTTTATGTAAGTAATAATTCCCTGAATAAACGTATTTTGATAAGGTTTCTTCAGACGTATTGTTCAGTTGATTAACTTTGATACTAACCGTTTGTCCCGCAACGATTTTACTGTCCTGATTATTTAGCGTTTGACCTTGAATAATCAGATGGTTGGCCGCCATAATTTTACCGGGATCGGTTTCTAACACAACGGTACGGTATTTTTGTTTAATCACATTAAATTCCCATGAATCGCTTGCTCCATTTATGTTGTGAGACGGAACTGACATTCTTTGTAATTGTTTGGTGTGCCTCAAATGCTCAGGAATATCATTCCATTTGTACAGGCATCGATGATGTTTATCACAAGATTGCCCTGAAATACCTTGCATATATTTTGTGTGGATTCGGTAAAGAACGTCATTAGATGAATATTTACTCGCCCCATCGCCTTCCGCAGTTTGGAAGTAAGTCTCTTTTTCCGGCGGCTCATCACTTGGGCGCATTTCTGTCACAATGTGGTCATTGATATTGTTAATGGTATTGGCAGCAATTATTAAATTGCCTTGTGATTCAATGGTCGCTGAATGGTTATTAATGACCTCAGCGTTGCCGACAACGTTGAAGTTGTCATCAAGCTGACCACCAATATTAAAATAACCCAAGCTAAGTAACTGGGCATGATTGTCGTTATTTAACCTATTAACGCCTAAGTGAAAATTTTGTCGAGAGGCAATCACAGGAGCTAAACCATTTTGCCCCCGATTATTGAGCTGAGCAGCACCAATGGCTAAATTATCAGCATAAATACGCCCTTTACCTAAATTATTCAAGGTATCATCGATGCGGAGCACTGCGGTAGTACCATCAATTAATCCCTGATTAGTCATATTTTGATGCTTTAATACTAAATAATTTGCACTGATTTCCGCTTGTTGTTCATTAACTAATTGCTGACTACTTAACGAAACTTGACGACCCGCTGTAATTTTATTTTTGTTGATAATGTCTTTAGCACTGCGAATAGACAAATGACCATTGGCAGTGATTTCATTATCATTAATAAAGCTTTCATCTAAATCAAGCGATAAATCATTTGTGGTTTTAATTGTGCCATCACCTCGAAATGCGCGTGTTTTTAAGTAAATATTATCGCCCAGTAAATGCCCTTGGCTATTATTAAAATCCCATGCATTAATGACCATTTTGTTATTTGCAGTAAGATTGGCTTGCGTATTATTTAAATAATGACTTTCTAGCAGAATATTATTGGCGACAAATTCTGAATGACTGTTATCAATATTATCAGCATCAATCTGAATAAGCCCATTGGTTTTTAATGAGGCTGATTGGTTACTTAAATCAGCTGTGTGTAATTTGATACCAGTATTTGACAGTAACTTTGCATGATTGTTATTAATATAATTTGGTGAGATAAGCTCAATTTTCCCATTTGCCGTTAGTTGAGCACGATAATTATCAATTCTATCAACGCCATTTAACCCAATATTATGTTCAGATGTTAGGCTTGCTTGCTGATTATTCAGTACGTTTGCCTGTACATTAATATCGCCTTTGGCAAGTAATTCAGCTTGTTGATTATTTAATTGCTTAGTTTGAATGTTTAGGGATTTTTCAGCAATCAATTTAGTATTTTGGTTAGCGATATTGTCAGCATGAAGCGTTAATTCACCTTGAGTAAATAATTTGGCGTGTTGGTTGTTTAATGTTTGACTATCAATACGTAACCCTTTATCACCCGATAGTAATAGTGCTGACTGATTATCAATTTGGTTTGCTGTCACGGTTATTTGTGACTGTGATTGAAGTATGGCATTGGTGTTATTTAACGTATTAGACTTAATATTAATCGCCGCTTGCGCAACTAAAATTGCATCGCTATTGTCAAATTTTTGGTTATTAATGGTGATCGCATCACCCGCTTTAACTACGCCACCTTTATTTATTAGTCCTGTTGAATCTAGAGTAATTGATTGCCCACTGACCAATTTGGATTCCGTATTATCCAAGTTTTCAGCTTGAATGGTGATATCTGTTTTGGTATTGAAAATGGCTTTTTGATTGTTAATTTTTTTAGCATTAATGCTTAGCGATTTACCACCACCCAATTGTGCGCCAGTATTATCAAGCTCATCGCTAGCAATAGTGATGTCATCGTTGGCAACCCATTTTGCATGGTTATTTATCAGTGTAGAAGCATTAACATCAATGTGACCACGCGCGCCCATTTCACTTGCGTTGTTATCAAACGTATTGGTGTTAATTTTAATGTCTTTATCACTGATGAGGTTTGCATTTCTGTTTGTTAACTGTGCGCTGGTAATATTAATATTGCCTAAACTGTTAATGTTAGACTCACTGCTATTGATAATATTAGATTTAATTTGCAAATTTTGTAGCGCAATCAACTTAGCTTTTTGCATGAACAACGTTTGTTCATTGTCCAGAACCATGTTACCTTTGCTTGAAAGGGTTACTTGATCCATTGAGGCCGTTTTGCTTGCTATGTTTAAATCCCCTTCAGTAATATATTCTGCACGATCACTGACAAGTGATTCAGTTTGAATGTCGATACCTTGTTTGGATTTGATTTCACTATCTTGGTTATTGATTAGTTTACTAATGAAGTTAATCGTACCATCGGCAAAAAATAGGCCTTTTTCGTTGTTGAAGCTACTGGCATGAATATCAATATGCTGATGACTTAAAAGTGTTGCATTGGTATTGATAAAATTATCGGTATTAATTTTAATATGCTCATCAGTTATGAGTTTGGCATTCTCATTTTGTAACTGATTGTTTGCTTGGATATAAATACCTTTTTTGGTTTGAATTTGTGCAGCCCTATTATCAATTTGCTTGGCATGCATTGCCAGTTTACCATCGGTTAATAATATAGCCTCATTATTGTTAATTTCCTGAGCCTCAATATCTAAGTCTTGTTTGGCTTGTAGGGTTGCTTTTTGATTATTAAATTGCCTTGCCGATAAATGGATTATATCATCACTGAACCAACGCGCATTTTGGTTATGAAGTTGGGTAAAGCGCATATGCATGCCATCTTGAGCATAAAAAATGGAGTTGGCAGTATTGGCATGTGGTGCTTCAAACGTCAATTTCTTATTTGTGACCAGCTGGCCTTGATTAAATGAGGCGGATTGCTGAACTTTGATAGTTAAATCGTTTGACGCCTTGATAATAGCGTCATCCGCTTCAATTGTCGTAGCAGTAACATCAACTTTTCCAGTCGATAGTAGCTCAGCATGTTTTAAATGTTGCTGTAGCCCAGTTATTGAAATATCATCTTTAGCGCCAATAAAAGCACCAGCCAAATCTATTTTTTTACTGTTAATTGTGATTTTATCTTCAGCGTATAGCTTTGCAGAACTAGCGTGAATTTGCTCATCAGTTGTTAAAGTCAGCGCATTGCCCGCTTGCAGTGTGCTATTATCGCTTAATAAGTGTTTAGCTTGGATAGTTAACGCTTTATTGGCATTTAACTCAGCATCACCATTATCCATATTTTGTGTGTTAATGGTTAATGCATCACCCGATACAATAAGACTCGACTGGTTATCAAATAGAATTGAAGCATCGACAGCAATATCATCACCACTGAGCCATTTTGCTTGTTGATTGTGTAGTGTATCACCAGTAAAGGTTAAGCGCTTGCCACTTATCAATGTCGTATTATTATTGTTTAGGTCATTAAACTGGTAATTGATTGATCCCGCTGCTTTCATTTGGCTGGCATTATTTTCAATATTATCTGCTTTAATTTTTATGTCGTTATCGGAAAGCCATACCGACTCTCGATTGTGTAGTATTTTTCCTTGAACAGTAATATCGCCTAATGCGCTGATTTTTGATTTATCCAACTGCAATTGATTTGCCTTTACAGAAAAAGCATCCGCTGTGATAAGATTTAAAAAATCAGCAAAATAATTTTCAGCTTTAATGCCAATGCTTTTTTTAGCCTGCAACTTAGCATGCTGGCTAGATAAGGTTTTAGCATAGATATGCAGTGCCTGCTCGGTAATAAGGTCAAGATTATCGGTATTAAGATCGCTGCCTGTCAACGAAATGGCGCCTTTAGCGCTTAAGTTAGTTTTTTGCAGGTCAATCTTATCAGCGTCAATGATTATTGCGCTGTTAGTATTTATTTTAGATGCATTGCTTTTTATCTGATTGGCTTTTACGGTAATATCATTTTCTGAGATAAGTTGGCTATTGTTACTTGTGAGCTCATTCGTAGTTAATGCAATACCTTGTTTAGCTAGAATCGTTGAGTCAGACGTATTTATCGTTTTAGTGTTGGTCACGCTTAATTTCTGTTCGGATTGTAATTTTGCTCCTCTCAGTGAGATATCATTACCCGTCAGGTTTAAATCATTAGCATATGTTTTGCTACTATCAAGATTAAGGTTATCTTCCGCTTTTAATAATAACGTTTTGCCTGCGCTGTTTTTTCCATTAAAAGCAATAGCATTAGCTGTGGCTACAATATTACCTTGTTTAGTCAACTGCCCTTGTTGGTCAATCCCCGCCGCAACGGTACTGCTTTTACCACTATTTATCGTTGAGGCTTTAAGCTCGACATTATTTTCAGCGATTAATGCCCCCTCATTAGCAATCGCTTTTTTGGCGTTTAATTGAAGGTTTTTTTTGCTGTAAATTTGTTGACTGTTACTAATAGTGTGTTGACTGCTTAGCTGAATATCACCTTTAGCTTGTAAGGTACCGGTATTGCTGATTTTCCCATCCGCACTGATTATAAGGTTACCAGCACTTGCCCCTAACTCGCCTGCATTATGTACACCAACCCCTTTTTCTGTCCCGACTAGCTGGATTTTACCCGCATACATCCCCCCCAGTGCCGAAACATCCAAGCCAACTTCCGGTTTTGGGTTATCATCTTCGCCTAACGATGTCACCGTTTGTGCGTCAACGCTGACTTTATTACGCCCTGCCACCACATTTAAATCATTTGCCCATACCGCAGAATTTATCGATACCGTGCGAGCAATTAAATCCGTATAGTTTTGCCCAGAACTGTCCAGACCTTTACCCGTTACCGCTATATGACCTTGCTCTACCTGATAACCGGTTAAATCCCCATTTTCAATTATCGGTTTACCCGTCGTTAATGTGCCTCGACTCGCATTAATAAAACCACAACCATTACAGGTGATCCCCGATGGGTTGGCTATAACCACTTGAGCCTTTTGTCCCGCAACTTCAACGACCCCATTTAATTGGCTTGGGTTACGTGAGTTGACTTCGTTTAAAATGATTTTGGCACTGCCACTGGCATTTAACAGTTCATTACCTTGGATATAACCCCCAATTTGGGTTTTGCTGGTTTTACTGCTGTTATTTAAAATTACACCTTGCTTTGAGACATCAAACTGTTGGTATTTGTTATGTGAAACGCCTTTATTATTCGGCGTTTGTATGTTGACCTGTGTGGTGCCGTTCGCCGTTGA
>NZ_LZGZ01000225.1:0-7503 GCF_001690515.1 Gilliamella sp. Fer4-1
GGATTGATATTTAAAATCTTTCCGATTTTATTTGCTGTTTATTCTATGGCTAGTAATAGCAGAAATTAATCTTAGCTTGAATCAAAAACTCAGCAAATAAAAACAGACCAATTACCGCTATGACGAGCACTACAGATTAGCTTGGGGGGATTAAGTAGTTACCATCTTAGATTCATGGGAAGAACACCAAGCAAGAAAAGCAAAACAGGACAGGAAGTTATTGCAAGAATGCTCACTAAGGGTCGCATTCGTGATAGCGGTAACAACATGAAATTCAAAAATTCAACTAATAACCAATGGTATTATGTTCAAGATGCTGATATGGCACATTTAAAAGATGCCGTTAAATATTGGAATCAGAAAGGTAAGTGCCATAGATCTAAATCTAAGAAAGTAAGATCATTCATGAGAGATTTAGATAATTATAAATTAGAATATTTTGGTCATAATCCTTCTCAAGGAGCATGTTTAAAAGAAAGATATAGAGATTCTGAAAGTTTTATTGGTCTAATAGAAAAATCGCAGTATTTTTAACAAGTAAGGTTATAAAGATGAAAACACTATCTGATAATAAATTGGAAAAAGAAATAATTGCTATAGTAGAAATTGGTAATCAATATCATGACAAGAAAGATTTTACCAATGCCTTAAATAAATATAATGATGCTTGGCAATTACTTCCCGAACCAAAGCTAGATTGGGAAATAGCTAGCTGGATTTCAAAATGTATATATAGTGCTTATTTTGACTTATCAGATTTTATTACTGCTAAAAAATGGGGTGTAATTTCATTACAAACAAGGGGATCTAATATAAATACGGGGCCTTTAATTAATCTAGGAATGGTTTGTTATGAATTAGACCAGTTAGAGGAAGCATATAAATACTTTGATGAGGCTTATAAATATGGTAAAGCGCGAGCATTCCAGGAAAGGCAAAAAGAAAAAATAATTTATAACTGTCGACATTAAAAAGCAAACAAACCAACGACGCTACTCAGTACTACAGCTACAACGCCGAACACCGCCTAAATGAAGTACGCATCGGCGAGGTAGACCAAAACAACTATTACAGCTATGTCTACGATGCCTTAGGTCGATGTATCGAAAAAAATCTGTTAGACAACACCTCCCCCCTATAATCGTAATCGTTTCCTATGGGGCGGCTTAACAATAATTCAGGAAACCAGCCCGAATCAGTACAGTAGCCTGTATATTTATACCGACCAAAGTACGAATCACTGGCAAGTAGAGATAAACGAAGTAATCAACCACAAAGGGTAATATACTTCCACACCAACCTGAACGGTTATCAGAAAGAGCTTATCGATACAAACGGCATCAGGAAATCCTAAGTTCTATGATTTTAGTGAAGTAAATAATGCAACTGATATGATTAATCCAAGTTAAACAGGCAAACAAAGTTTAAGTGGCAGTCAAGTTCCTTTACCTGTTGACCCAAACGAGGTATTTGTAAATACTATTACAAACTTGGATAAATTGCCTAATAGACTTGCAGCGATTAATGATCATGGTTCTCATATATTCAAGCAAAAACATGACATTTGATGAATATCAGAAATTGCTTAATCAAATTAAATGGGATTAGCTTATAAATGACAAAACTTATTGTTAATGAAAAAGAGGCATTTGCAGATTTGAAAAGAATAATGCAATCATGGGATGTGAATGAAAACAATACATCACAGAAATTAATAGATTTATTTTTAAGGCAATTAATACAATCTAAATGGGATAGAAAAAAGATATATAAATTTGCATTTTTATATATAAAAAATAATTTATCCGATCCAGATTACGATAACATTCCCGAGGCTGCTTTTGACTATTTGGATGACATAAAATCATCGATTATTGGTCATTGTAGTTATGATTCAATTTTGAAATTTCCTAATGAACCAAAAAATAAAAATGAACTAATAAGTTATGTCAGAGGTGAAAAATGGAAAAATTGATGTTCTAAAAATAAATTAAATTACTCTATAGTATCTTCAGGTACTATGATCCGGATATAGGACGCTTTACCCAGCTGGACCCAATAGGATTAGCTGGTGACTTTAATCTGTGTCACTATGCACCAAATGGATTGGCTTAGGTTGATCCTCTTGGGTGGAGTTGTTTGTTATTTCATGGGGTTCAAAAAAGGGGAACCTGTTTCTTTTAAAGCAAAACTAGGAGAGTATCAAATTGGTAAATCAGCGTTTAGTAAAGACAACACGCGGTATTTCTGTTTTTGATAATCCTACTAGTGTATCTAGTAAAGGGTTTATTCCTCATAAAATATGATATGACTACTATTAGCGATAATTTGAAAATTATCAGGTTGCGCTATCAAAAATACAGGTATTAGATTAATGAATATTATATTTCCTGATTGGTATGACAATTTGTTTCAACTTGAATGCGAATCTAAAGGAGTTGTATTAAATTTTGAAGTTACAGTAAATGGAAATATATACACATTCAATTTTTATGATCCGATACGGTTTATTCAAGATGCAGAAGATCAAATATCTGATATAGGGTATTTTAAAGATGAATATGCTGTAATCCTTAAAAAGGTAACAAAAGATAATATTATCAGATACTTATTATCAATTTAGTTTATAATGAAAATTTTTCAACAAACCTGTCATATCTAAATTACCTTTACTCATATTGACATAAGAAAGCTAAAGTATTTTTCGGCTTTATCTATCCGGAATCATAAAGATTAAAGAATATAATGTCAGCAGAATTTCAATTATTTTTTAATGATGAAAAATAAAAGAATATTGTAAATTAAGGCATTGGATTTTATGTGAGGTGATAACTATATGGGTGATATTAAAAATCTTGTTACGCGTTTAAATCATGGCGCTCAAGACGAAGTATATTGGCTTGGAGCTTGTGATGAATCACAAATTAATATACTTGAAAATAAGCTAAATTTGTCATTACCAAATGAATTAAAAGAATTTATTTTATTGGTTGGTGGCGGAGGGGTTGTTGGTGAAGAAATATCAGGCATAGTTGATAATAATGCCTTGGCTGAGTCTGGAGGAGCTATCTATTATGATACTTGTCAATGTCGAAATGAATACTCATTACCATTAGATATGGCAGTTATTTATTTTAAAGATGACGATGTATGTTGCTGTGTTGATTGTAGGAAAAATACTTATGGACAAATAGTTAATTATGATCTCTTCTCAAGAAAAATATCAAACGTCCTAGCACCGTCATTCAGATGTTTTTTTGAAGAATATGTAAACTTACGGACGTAAATTAAGACTGCCGCAACCACAACCTGATGCGTTTTAATCATCTACTTAAATTCAGAGATCAGAGCTATAGCTATCACCCGTATGGCAGCGTCAAAAGCAAACAAAACAACGACGTAACCAGCACTACAGCTTACAATGCCGAACATCGCCTAAGCAAAGCACGCATCGAACATTCAAACCACAACCAGCGTTACGGCTATGTCTACGACGCCTTAGGTCGACGTATCGAAAAACATCAGCTAGACACAAGTGGAGACCAACCCTACAACCGAACCCACTTCCTGTGGAATGGCTTAACAATGATCAGGAAACCAGCCAGAATCAGCACAGTAGCTAGTATATCTACACAGACCAGAAACAACTACAAACCACGAGCAAGCATAGACAAAAGAGGCAGCGAAGATGAAGAAATAGCCTACTTCCACACCGACCTTAACCGTTGCTCGGAAGAGCTTAACGATGCAAACGGTGAAATATTGTGGAAACGTAGCTGTCAGCTATGGGGTAAACGATTTCAGGAAATTGAGCAAGAATCAATAGAGCAAAATCACAGATATCAGGAACAATATTTGGACAGGGAAACTGGCTTATATTACAATATGTTCAGGAGCTATGATTCGGATATAGTAGATTTACCCAGCCAGACCTGATTGGGTTACTAGGTGGCTTTAATCGGTATCAGTATGCACCTAATGGGTTGGCTTAGACCGTTCCGTAGGAGGAATTGCAATTTATTACAGGCAATTAAGCACATTAAAAAGCAGCTAACTAAAGGAAAATAAGCTCTTATAAGAGTACGAAATAAAGCTGATGCAGAAGAAATATTGAGAGCGTTAATTTCCGCGAACGAAAAACATCCTCAACACAAAGGATATATGGATACCACTAAATCAAGAACATTTTGCCCACAAAAAGATGCATCTGACTGATTACCTCGTCCATTTAGTAGAAAAAGGAACTTATCATTGGGATGAATTTAATCCAAATGAGAAAATTAGAGATCATGCTTCTGAAAGTGCGCATTTGCTAATTCACATCTATAACAGTCGAATTATTAGAATATTTTATGAATAAGAAAAAATACAATAATCCTTACCATCCATTTCCCTATGAAATGAAAGGGCAATTCTTTGAAAGATTAGAAGAAAATAAAACTCGTTTTATTGAGATTTATTCTATTGAATATGCAAAACCTGGGGATGACGACGAATGGGAATTTTCCTTGTATTCGCTTTATATAGATCAACTTATAAAACCAATAATAGATGAGGAAGAAGTGTTTTTTTTATATAAGCTCCGCACATATTATGCAGATCCAGCATTAACTGATAATGATAATGCATTCAATCAATCAATAACTTCATTTGAACAATATGTTTTTTCTAATTTCGATGAATTATTAGAATATATTGAACAACGATGGAGAATAGGATTAAGTGATTTTGTTCCAATTAATAAAACAAATATACCTTATTAAAAAATAAAAATATTTGTATAAAGATACTAAATTATTAATTGAAGTTGAAAATTTATCAACAGTGATAAGGGTAGAGCAATGAAGATATTGAATTACATAATATTCCAATGCTATTAACTGTTAATAAAAGCAAAGAATATCGACACCAAATAATAAAATCGGCCACTAGCTTATAATAGATAAAATTAAGCTTAAGTGAAACACACATCAAACAATCCGATCACAGCTAGCGTTACGATTATATCTACGACACCTTATGCTTCTGTATCGAAAACATCAGCTAGGCACAACGAAGACCAACCCTACAACCGTACTCGCTTCCCATGGAATAGCTTAAAAATGATTCAGAAAACCAGCTAGAATCAGCACAGCAGCCAGTATATCTACACAGACCGGAAGCAACTACAAACCATGGGCACGCATAGGTAAAAGAGGCAGTGGAGATGGAAAAAACAGTCTACTTCCACACCGAATGGGGTTGCTGTATTCAGTATACGGATTCGATTGGCCTAGAAAACATCATGCGAATAGGTGTCTTAGAATCTTATGTAAAAGTAAAGTTTATATCACAGATATTTTAATGAGCCCGAAAGATGTAATGACTAATATTATTAGAATATATTTATAAAGGAAAGTTAACACTAAATGAGGTATTATATTCTGGTAAGAATCCATATTCTTTTTTGTCAAGTTTAGGTTATGAAACCAGATTAAAACTGACAAACAATCAAATTAATTCTAGTGTAAAAACAAAAGGTTGATAATAATGGATATTGAAAAAATAGAATTAACTAGAAGTGAAGTAAATGCTTTAACCAAAGCAATTCTTTATTTAAAGTTCGATTGTGAGGAAACAGACTCGTTATTTTATTGTAGCAGCCCCATTATTAATTCAATTTTTGAAAAATTGATAAAAATGTATGGGAATCAAAAAGATTGGAACAGAATTTTTTCAAATATTCCTGAAATGAATAAGAGTGTTGCTATTGATAAAATAGCTAATTATGAAAAACAAAACAATAGATATTTTGATGAGAAAACAAAAAATGAAATATTAGAAAAATATCTTTTCCCCTATAAATTAGACAAATAAAATTATTAATAGAGCCATGTTTCACATGGCAGGTATTATCAATATAAAAATGCACAAGGACATAAACGTGTCACAGTAGAATAAACAAATGATCCAATAGCTAAATGCGGACCAATCAAAACGTAGTGCTAATTCAATTACCTATGACTTCGAACAAGAACGATATCAAAAAATTATTGATTCGCTAACCAATGATCATCACATATATTATGAATAATAAACTTGAAAAAAAATTACTTTATAAAAAAGCAGAAGAATATGTTAGTCAATTAGAAGGAATTGAATCATTTACAATTTCGTCTGTTAATAATGAAGATTTTATTTGGTATAAAGAACAGCTTAAAATTTTTTTCAAGATTGATCAAATTGATAGCGAAATCAGGCTAGAGCACCCGATTAGCCAAAAAAAATTAATTGAAATTATAAATAACACTTTAAATAATAATTTTTTTAAATGCATCCAACTATTTGAAGAAAAAATTGCGATACACTTAAATATTAATCATCTTGATAATTTTTTAAATAGTATATTTAAATACAACCAATCTTTTGATTTATCATTATTGTTTTTACAACCTGAAAGAATATTGGTTATTAATGATGATGAATATGAAATATATCTTCATTATCGTATAAACAATTAGAGATATGCAATCAGGGCTAAAAGGAAAAATTTACCTATGTAAATGGCGCAGTATTGTGAGCATACCGCTATCAGCTCTGGGGAAAACGGATTCAAAAAATCGAACACATCCCGATACAACAAAACCTTAGATATCAGGGACAGTATTTAGACAGAGAAACTGGACTACATTACAATACTTTCTGATACTATAACTCGGATATAGGTCACTTTACCTAGCTAGCCCCCGATTGACCAGCTGGGTGACTTTAACCTATATCAGTATGCACCTAATGAGTTGACTTGGGTCGATCCATTAGGATTGACTGTACAGGGAAAATGCAACCATGTCATTTCGATAATGTAAGGATTAAAAGATTTTATTTAGATATATCTATAAATGGAAGAAAAACTACGGAAGCTAAATTAGGTTTAGATAAAGCTGACAATCTTATCTGGAAGCGGTTTAGTAACATGAAAGGTATTAGTAAAAAATCCATAACCCAAGCGAACAAGCATATAGACGGTTTGATAAACAATAAAAAATTATGGGGAAAACTAAAACTCAAGTATCTCATGCCATAGAAGAATTTAAAAAGATATTAAATGACTCAAATAGTAATAAAAAGTCAATTGAATTGGCCGAGCGGGGTGTGGTTAAATTTTCAAAAATGCAGGAGAAAATTAATGGACTTAACTGATTTTCTGAGAACAGGAATATATTTGGAATTAAAAGTAGGCTTATCAGAAAAAGAAATATATTCTATTTTGCAAAAAAAAGATTTGGGTAAAAAATATCACTTTGATAAATTGAACAAAAGTGAAGGTTTTTCTTATTTTTATGATTCACTGGAAATAATGGTAGTTGATTCCAAGATACATTCCTTAGGATTTGATGTAGCTCGTCATCCAATTACTTTATTAAATAATGTAATTATATACTCTGAAACAAGTTTTGAACTTATTATGAAATATCTCGATATTGCTGATATAAACTGGTCTTTTGAAAAAAAATATTGTTATAG
>NZ_LZGZ01000226.1:0-4143 GCF_001690515.1 Gilliamella sp. Fer4-1
TATCAGCATTAGCAAAACCAGCTAAAAGTATAAATAGTAAGCCTGTAGTTAATAGTTTTTTCATTATTCTTTCCTCTTATTGTAATATCTATTATATTGTTGGGGTTGATGTTTTAATTCATCAAAATAATTATAATTTAACAAATATCAATAATATATGTTTTTATTGATGCGTAAACCAAAATTAAGACTTCATAAGCTTTATTGCATTTAACCTAATTTTATTGGGCTTTTGCATTATTGGCGTCAGTAGCTAATTTAATGGCATCATCAATCGGTAAGTTTTTTAGTGAGGTATTATTGGTGTCAGCATTGACAAAACCAGCTAAAAATAGAATTAGTAACCCTTTGATTAATAATTTTTTCAAACTTTTATCTTTCATCATAATATTGGCATATTTATATTACCATTGTGTTTTTTTAATTTAAATTTTATCAATACCCGTTTAACTTAAAAATAAGTAGAGAATATTTTTTAACGATAAGTAATAAAAAATGAGAAGTGTAATGCCTTGCTTGCATATCCTTGTTTTTTGATAACTTACTTGTTTATATCAATCGTTATTAAAGCAAGACAAATAAGAATAAAGAAAATACCGATACACCCCATTAAAGGCAATGTTTCGCCTACTACCAAAATTGCTAAAACTGCCGCTATTACAGGCTCAAGCAGAGTGATAGTTGTTGCGGTACTAGCGGATATTTTTGATAAGCCAAATCCATAACAAAGATATCCTACAAACATAGGGACTAATGCCATATAGACACAAACTGTCATATTCGTTAATGAATCACATACACCAAAACCAGTTAGCACCATGATGGGTATTAATAATACGCCTCCACAACCAAAAGTTGCCCCATGGCTGGCTTAGTTGATATTTCTTTCAACATTAACTAAAACTGATGCACTGGCCATGAGTATAAAGCATAAGTAAATACAGCAACCAAACCAAGTAAAACACCAAAGATGATATGATTACTTTGAACGCTTATTAAATTATTTTCTGAAAGTGACAGTAGTATTATCCCTAAAATGCCAAACATTGCGCCAATTAACCAGCATCTAGTTAAGCGAAAGTCACCGTTCACATATTCAATTACAACCAAGAGAATCGACGCCGAGCCAATAGATACAACCGTACCAATTGTCACGCCCGATAATCGCATTGATGAATAAAGAGCTAAAGGATAAATCATTGCGGCAAATAGCACCAACAATAAGAAAATAGATATGCTGGATTAACAAGTCACGCTCGTTAATGATTTTAGAGACAGCTAAAACACACTGCAAAATCCCACCAATCCCCATTGCAACTGCGCCAATAAACAAGGAAGAAAGTGAGGGAGCAAATGTGGCTACATTGCCCTCCATAAAATAGAAGCTAATACAACAGCTAGACTACCAAGATATCGGCTCATTAATCAAGTCATTATTCAATGTTTTGTACTTGCTCTCTAATTTGTTCAATGAGTACTTTAAGTTCAATTGCGCTAGCTGTAACATCTGCATTAATTGATTTAGAGGCAATAGTGTTCGATTCACGATTAAATTCTTGCATCATAAAATCTAACCTACGTCCAATCGCTTCGTTTTTCTTCAAAATAGAATAGGTTTCTTTAACGTGTGTCATTAGTCGATCAAGTTCTTCGGCGACATCTATACGTTGAGCAAGCATCACTATCTCTTGTTCTAAGCGAGAATGGTCAAGTTCAATATTGGCTTCTTGCAATTTGCTTTTTAAACGTTCTTTTTGCCACTCAAGTATTTGAGGCATGTAATTGCGAATCTTATTAACTTCAACAGTAATAGCTTCTAAGCGTTTAACAATCAAATCGCTAAGCGCTTTACCCTCACGCTCACGCACTGTAATAAAATCATCAATCGCACTATCTAATAAGACTATAATTTCTTGGGAAATCGCATCCAGATTTTGCTCTTTAGCCGATAAAACCCCCGGCCAACGTAACACATCAATAGGGTTGGTTTGCCCTGATTGATGCTCGGATTGTACCCAACTTGCTGCATTAAGTATTTGTTTAGCCAAATCTTTATTTAACAAGAGTTCTTGATGTTGCCCCGCAGAATCTAGCTCAAAACGTAAATTACATTCAATTTTTCCTCGAGTTAAACGGCTCCGTAATTTTTCACGGATGATGGGTTCAAGTGAACGAAATTGTTCTGGTAAGCGAATGTAAGTTTCTAAATAACGCTGATTGACTGAACGTAGCTCCCAAGAAGCGGTTCCCCATGATTGACTTAATTCTTTTCTTGCATAGGCGGTCATACTGCAAATCATAATAACACCTTAAAATTATAAAAACTTGCTGGGCATTGTATCATATATTCTGTATAATGCGCTCTTAGCTTAGGCTAAACATTAACCCTATCTTGTTGATGTCCTCCTAAATAATGAGTTCAAAACGATATTTTTTAATTGTAACAATTGGAGAATTGCATGCGCCCGTCTGGTCGATCTGCGGAACAAATCCGCCCTATAAAAATAACCCGTCATTATACTAAGCATGCAGAAGGCTCTGTACTAGTTGAATTTGGTGAAACTAAAGTACTGTGTAATGCCACTGTTGATGAAGGGGTACCACGTTTTCTAAAAGGCAAAAATCAAGGTTGGGTAACAGCCGAATACGGTATGTTACCACGAGCAACCAATTCACGTACGCAACGTGAAGCGGCTAAAGGCAAACAAACAGGTCGAACCATGGAAATTCAACGGCTTATTGCCCGATCATTACGCGCAATGATCGATCTAGAATTATTAGGTGAATACACTATCACGCTAGATTGCGATGTTATTCAAGCCGATGGTGGTACAAGAACAGCATCAATTACTGGGGCTTGTGTTGCGCTGAACGATGCCATTAATAACATGGTTGCCGAAGGTAAAATTAAGCAAAACCCAATTAAATCTTTAGTTGCAGCTGTATCTGTCGGCATTGTAGATGGTCAAGCGCTTTGTGATTTGGAATATATAGAAGATTCAAATGCAGAAACCGATATGAATGTTGTAATGACAGATGACGGGCGAATTATTGAAATACAAGGCACCGCGGAAGGTGAACCATTTAGCCATGAAGAGCTGTTAACGTTATTAGGATTAGCAAAAAATGGGATAGCCGCCATTATTGATGCGCAAAAACAAGCCTTGAACGACTAAACAGCTAATTGAAGAAAATTGGAGAAAACCGATGAAATCATATAAAAGTGAATTTATTGAATTTGCTTTAGATAGGCAAGCATTAAAATTTGGCGAGTTCACACTAAAATCGGGGAGAAAAAGCCCCTATTTCTTTAATGCTGGATTATTTAATACTGGCAAAGATCTGGCTTTATTAGGCCGTTTTTATGCTGCTGCGTTGATGGATGCCAACTTAGAATATGATGTCATTTTTGGTCCTGCTTATAAAGGTATTCCGATTGTTTCTTCAACCGTTGTTGCACTATCAGAACACCATAATGTCGATGTACCTTATTGTTTTAATCGCAAAGAGGCTAAAGACCATGGCGAAGGTGGCAACCTAGTCGGCAGTTCAATTTATCAGCAACGAGTTATGCTAGTTGATGATGTTATTACCGCTGGTACGGCGATTCGTGAATCGATGAGAATATTAGAAGATAACCAATCTAAACTTGCTGGTGTACTAATTTGTTTAGACCGACAAGAAAAAGGTCGTGGTGAGCTATCAGCAATCCAAGAAATTAAACAAACTTATCATTGTGATGTGATTTCAATTATCACATTAGATGATTTGATCCAATACCTCTATCAATCCCCAGAGCGACAAGATCAAGTAAAACAAGTTGAAGCTTATCGGGCTGAGTATGGCATAAAATAATCACCATTCCTTTTTCTTTCCTTACAAAAAGCATCGTAAGATGCTTTTTTATTGATAACATAGCTTTTACAAATCAATGAAAAGTACAATGGATATTGTTCTGTTTAGATTTAATAATTGTATCAATCTTTTTTTAAAATTATTTATAATTTTAATTTATATAAAACCAGTAAACTAGTAGAATAAAGGCAAATAATTTAATAACTTCGAATTAAGCGAGCAAAAATACAAATAGGTATAAATATGGAAGACTCTTTTAAACCCCGTAGTTTATCGATTAGTGAATTA
>NZ_LZGZ01000227.1:0-985 GCF_001690515.1 Gilliamella sp. Fer4-1
ATATTATTGTTTAAATAAATATCTTTTTATAAAATCAACAATTTGAATTGGTTGATTGATATCAAAAATAGGCACAGAAACATCTAATGGTTCATCACTGGCTATCGCTATTGTAAACTCATCTATATAGAGGGGCTTTTTATTTGCTTGACGATGACAAATGATTTTAGGAATATTTTCGTCTTTAAATCCTTCAATCAATATAATATCAACATCATTAAATTGATTAATGAGCGTGATTAAATCTGCTGGTTTATTCGGTGTTTCTTGAATCATTGCATAACGATTATTACATGCAATAATTGTTTGCAAAGATCCAGCTTTTCGCAATTCATAACTATCTTTACCAGGAATATCAAACTCAATGTTATGGTGCGCATGTTTTAATGAACCAATAGTAAAACCTTGTTCAACGAATAATTCAATGATCTTTTTTAGTAAAGTTGTTTTGCCGTTACCACTATAACCACAAATCCCAATAATTTTCCGGTTGTTCATCGATTCTTTACTCTAATGTGCTATATTGAAGATTAGGTAATATTACACTATTTTATACAATGCCTGTTGGAGAAGGAGCGTTATATGTACGATTTTTTGAATGATTATAATCAAACGGTTCACCCTCATTTACTAAAAAATTTTATTGATATTGCTGATAAAAAATTGAGTGGTTATGGTTTAGATGATATCTGTGATCATGCAATAGAAAGCATAAAAAAACAATTGAAATCACCAAAGGCTGATATTCATTTTATGCCTGGAGGAACTATTACTAATTTAACAGTAATTTCACATATATTAAGACCTTATCAAGCGGTTATTGCAACTGACACAGGGCATATTAATGTGCATGAAACTGGCGCTATTGAGGCGACAGGGCATAAAGTGTTAACAGTGCAAACGGAAGATGGGAAACTGACACCAGAATTGATTAAGCCTGTTTTAACTCATCATTGCGATGAGCATATGGTACAACCTAAACTTG
>NZ_LZGZ01000228.1:0-1004 GCF_001690515.1 Gilliamella sp. Fer4-1
CAACTAATCAATTCATTGAATATAAAGTATATAGTAATTTCAATCTGAGATAAAAAAAGCCCTTTCGGGCTTATTTAAATTTAGTTAATTTGTTATTGACTACCAAAGCAATTTAATTGTATATTCTTTGATGAGGTGTCGAAACCTAAACAAAGCGGATTAATCGCCCCGTTAGCGTGATTTTTTTATGCTCAAAATCTATGCCGAGAGGGCGAGGAATAAAATACCAGCAATGGAAATAACTCCAGCCTTTCTTTGTTAGGCTTTCGAACCTCTTGGCACCCAATTAACTAGATTGGGGAGGTAATTTCGAAAAAAATAAACAAAGGATATAGCATGTCAAATCAAATTCAATTAGTTCAATTTCACAATCAACAAATATCAATTCTTAATCATAATAATAAGCCTTATGTTGCTATCAAGCCAATATGCGAAAACATAGGTTTGGATTGGGAAGCTCAAAGGCAAAGAATTAAAAGAAATGAAATACTTAATTCAACTGCCTTTATGATAAAGGTAGTTGCAAAAGACGGTAAAAATAGAGATGTTTTATGTTTACCTCTTGGCTACCTCAACGGTTGGCTTGCAGGTATAGAATTAAGCAGGGTTAATCCAGAAATAAAACCTATTTTAAAACAATATCAATTAGAATGTTTCGATGTACTTTATAACCACTTTATGCCAAAAGTAGCGCAACAATTCCCTAACACCATTTCGCCCGAACAACAACAGCAAATCCAGCAAGCGGTCAACGAGCGAGTTTATCGAACGGGTGAGAGACATCAGGCTATCTATTATAAGTTACATCAGCAATTTAAAATCCCTCGATACCAAGATTTACCCGCTAGTAAGTTCAACGAGGCGATTAAGTGGCTTGGTGGTGTGCATTCTCGAAGTGGGTTGTCTGATGAAGATTTATACAATTTGGCTTGGTTATATAAAGTAGCTGATAGAATGCGTCACCACATAGAGTTGGTAGAGCCTGCATTGCGTGCAATAGATTC
>NZ_LZGZ01000229.1:0-4687 GCF_001690515.1 Gilliamella sp. Fer4-1
ATCCACTTCTTAAAGGTCCATCAACTTCCATACTTCTGTTGCCACCTTCAATTTCGTTAATAGCACCATTAACAATGCCAGCGGTTCCTTCCTATATTCCATTTACTCCATGCGCTATCATGGGGGCTCCAATAAGACATGACCATCCCGCAGAACAAAGTGCTAACCCAGTTTGAATCATTCCTACACCACCAAAAATAGACAAACCATTTTTCACCCATACAAGACTTTGTTCCCACAAATTATTTTCTTCAGTCTTTATTTTCTTTGCACCCTCCTCATAACTCATCTCACCATTTTCTACTTTATCAACGATATTCATAGCAAAGTGATCTACATCATCAATAAAAGCTTGTTTTATTTCACTGTAATAAAGGTGTTTTTCGCATACTTCGTGGGCGCAGTCCATTAAGCGTTTGGCGTCCAATCGAATTTTTGATGTGTCGTCACTCATTTCAAGTGATGAGTCACTTTGCGTATACATCAGGTTTTGAAAGATAGGTAATGAGGTTTCTGAAGGGCTAGGCATTTTAAAACTTGCGCTTTTTGCTGATGAAGAGCTTGCAATATTCACATAAGCAAAGCTTTTAGTGGCGATAATTCGATTATTTCCTATTGGGCATCCACAAGCGACAATGCAACCATCATAGGCAGCCGGTTTACCATCTACAATACAATCATATGTTCCTTCAATAATGGAACCATATCCTTTTGTACATTTAGGACAACTTGCGTAATCGCCTAAGCATGCGATACCTTGACCTTGAGAAAAACCACTATTTGATGCAGAAATTACTTTACCACCAGTTGTCGTATCATCGCCCAACATGGCTAATAATTTATACATCCCTTTTTCTACTAAACAAATTTAATCGTTAAAATATTATCAATATAATCTATATAAAATTAAGCTTACTATTAGATATCGTTTTCTAATTTAAAAAAATTGAATAAAAAACTGATTGCTGTTGTGATAATTTTTCGTTCATACCTATTACAACGTCATTAAAAGCTACAATGGCGTAACTTTAAAAAATTATGGTTTATGACTGCTTTGTTCTCGCTCAATCGCACGATAACCAATATCTTTACGATAAAAACAACCATGCCAGTAAATATCTTTTATTTGCTCATACGCTCGTTGCTGCGCTTCAAGTACGGTATTGCCCAAGGCAGTAACACACAGTACTCGCCCACCATTGGTATATACTCGACCTTTTTCTAAACTGGTTCCCGCATGGAAAATTTTGCAATTATCGGTTGCCTCTGTGGGGAGTCCAAGAATCACATCTTGCGTATTATATTCGCCCGGATAACCACCTGCAGCTAGCACTACACCTAAGGCTGATCTTGAATTCCATTTGGATTTGACGGTATCAAGCTTACCATCGATGGCCGCTATACAAAGTTTCACTAGATCTGACTGCAATCGCATCATAATGGGTTGTGTTTCAGGATCGCCAAATCGGCAATTAAACTCAATAACTTTTGGATTGCCTTCTTTATCAATCATTAAACCAGCATATAAAAAGCCAACATAGGCATTCCCTTCTTGTGCCATGCCATTAACGGTTGGGTAAATAATTTCATCCATAATTCGTTGAAAAACGGCATCAGTAACCACTGGCGCTGGGGAATAAGCGCCCATACCACCAGTATTTAAGCCCGTATCGCCATCGCCAACACGTTTATGATCTTGGCTTGTTGCCATTGGCTCAACATTTTTGCCATCGACCATGACAATAAAGCTCGCCTCTTCGCCCTCTAGAAACTCTTCAATAACCACTCGATGGCCAGCATCCCCAAAAGCATTACCCGCTAACATATCGCACACGGCATCTTCGGCCTCTTTGAGTGTCATTGCTACAATAACACCTTTACCCGCAGCAAGCCCATCGGCTTTAATCACAATTGGAGCGCCTTTCTGACGTATATAAGCAATAGCGGGGTCAACTTCTGTAAAGTTTTGATATTCGGCTGTTGGAATATTATGTCGAGCTAAAAAATCTTTGGTGAATGCTTTAGATCCTTCTAATTGCGCAGCAGACTTTGATGGACCAAATATTTTTAATCCTGCTTTTTGAAAACTATCAACAACACCAATAACGAGTGGCGCTTCAGGACCAACAATTGTTAAATCAATTTGTTCTTGTTGCGCAAAATTGAGCAAACCGCCAACATCAGTTGCTTTAATATTAATATTTTCTAAACTAGGTTCAAGTGCAGTACCTGCATTGCCAGGAGCGACAAAGACTTTTGATACTAATGGTGATTGTGCGACTTTCCAAGCAAGTGCGTGTTCACGCCCACCATTACCTATGACTAAAACTTTCATAAAAGATCCTTTGAATACTAAAATCTGAAAAAAGGATTGTAAATTTTTATGTTTTACAAAACCCAGTGTAGTAATTTATTTTGAGTGAGTTAATACCCACTCATTTTACTAACAATTAATGTCTAAAATGGCGCATATGAGTAAACATCATCGCAATATTGTGTTCATCTGCCGCTTGTATGACTTCGTCATCACGAATAGAGCCGCCTGGTTGAATTACGCAAGTTACACCTGCGGCAGCCGCAGCGTCGACTCCATCCCTGAATGGGAAAAAAGCATCCGAAGCCACAACACAACCAGCAACATTTAGATTCTCATCTTGCGCTTTAATTCCAGCAATTTTGGCTGAATAAACGCGGCTCATTTGACCTGCGCCAATACCTATTGTCATTTTATCTTTTGCATAAACAATGGCATTGGATTTAACAAATTTAGCTACTTTCCAGCAAAATAGTGCATCTGAAAGCTCTTTTTTTGTTGGTTTACGCTTAGTGACAACCGTTAATTGATGTTCGTCTATTGTGCCTAAATCACGTTCTTGAACTAAAAGCCCACCATTAACACGTTTAAAATCTAAACTAGCAGGCGATGATGTTGTCCACTCACCACATTCAAGTACGCGTACATTTTTTTTAGCTTGGATAATTGCAAGTGCTTCTTGACTAACGGATGGTGCAATAATGACTTCTACAAATTGTTTATCGGCAATGGCTTTTGCAGTTTTAGCATCAAGTTGACGATTAAAAGCAATAATGCCACCAAAAGCCGATGTTGGATCGGTTTTAAAAGCGTTTTCATAAGCGTGCAAAATATTATCACTGACTGCTACACCACAAGGATTGGCATGTTTTACAATCACACAAGCAGGTTCATCAAACGACTTCACACATTCAAGCGCAGCATCGGTATCAGCAATATTATTATAAGAAAGTGCTTTCCCTTGCAGTTGTTTTGCAGTTGCAATTGATGCTTCTTTAACATTTTCTTCAACATAAAAAGCCGCTTGCTGGTGGGCGTTTTCGCCGTACCGCATATTTTGTTTTTTAATGAATTGCAAATTTAACGTTCTAGGGAACTCACCCGCTGGCTCATTTGTCTGCCCCATATAAGGTGGCACTAATTTCCCAAAATAGTTGGCAATCATACCATCATATTTTGCTGTATGCTCAAAGGCTTTAATAGCAAGATTAAAACGATATTCAAAAGAAAGGGAATTGTGACTCTCATCCATCATATTGATAATATTGGTATAATCGCAACTATCAACTACAATGGCAACATCTTTATGATTTTTTGCGGCAGATCGAACCATCGTCGGACCACCAATATCAATATTTTCAACAGCATCGTCCAATGTGCAATGCGGATTAGCAACAGTTTGTGCAAATGGGTAAAGATTAACAACCACCATATCGATAGGTTCGATCTGGTGTTGCTGCATAACTTTATCATCAATACCTCTACGCCCTAAAATTGCTCCATGTATTTTGGGATGTAGCGTTTTAACTCGTCCATCCATCATTTCTGGAAATTTTGTATAGTCAGAAACTTCGGTTACTGGTATTTGGTTTTTGATTAATAATTTTGCTGTTCCCCCAGTTGAAAGCAGTTCCACATTTCGTTCTGATAAAGCTTTAGCAAACGCTAAAATACCCGTTTTGTCGGACACACTAAGTAAAGCACGGCGGATAGGACGAAACTGCTGCATAAGAGGCTCCGAAATTGATATCTAAAATTTAAATTGTTAAAGCATTATATATAAATTAGCAATAGATGTTTAGCATTAAGTTATTAAAAAATATCGAAACAATAAATGATAATATTTTGCTTTAATCGCAAAACTTATAGGTAAACTCACGTTCCAATATAAAAATAAAATTTTTACTGTTTCTTAATTGAACTGGTTTTAGTTGTGTTGTTTTTTATTTTTTGTAGATAAGATAAGCGATTGATGATAACGTCTGAATCGGAGAATATTGAGTAAAATCCCCTATCCTCACGTATGGGTTAGGTAAAAATGTTGATTTTTCATCAAAAATAAAAAATTAAATAAAATCAATAGGTTTTCTGAATGATTTTTTAAGTAGCAACTAGTTTAGTTTGGGGATCGTTATGGTTTCGGGCATTTTGGCTTTTATGAATAAAATAAACAATTGATGATACCTCCCGATCTGGAGGATTTTATGCGCAATCCTCCAGTATCCCTCGTGCGGTTGCAGAATCATATCTTTTAACAACCATTGGCGGGTTAAAAATAGGAATATTTTTTCCTTAAAAAGGATTCAGAAAAGCTATTGATTTTATTAAGTTTTTTATTTGTGTTTTTAAGTTAAATCCAATAATTTTTGTAAA
>NZ_LZGZ01000230.1:0-8563 GCF_001690515.1 Gilliamella sp. Fer4-1
CGTTATTCAATTTGCCTAATATGTTGAATCTTACTTTTCATGATCAACTTACGCCAGAAAGGCGTCGTTAATAATTTAGCTTTAACAATTTTGCAATAGAGTTTTAAACGTAGTGGAATTGTGCGTTGATAATAACATTTATTTGGTTTCGGATGTTTACTGTTTAAAATTTTACTTAAAATTTCCGCACTATCCAATGCATAACTAATTCCTTCTAAAGAACTAGCACTAATAAAACCTGCAGCTTCGCCAATTAGAAATATGTTTTCATTGCCAGTATAAAAATCACGTAACCGATTTGGGTAAACCACTAAACACTTTTCTGTTTTGACTGGTTTACTAAAAATAAACCCCTGAGCTGTTAATTTTTCTTTTAATTGCTCAAAATTTTGATTTGCCACTTTTTTAGGAAAAGCACCACCAAAAATAAAATAACCATTTTTTGAAATGCTCCAAGCATAGCAATTTGTTGTTTGATTATCAAAAATACACGAATTAAATGGATTTGGGTGTTGTTCTACAAACCATTGTTGTATAGCTACATATTGCCTTATTGTATGCTGAGGATATCGCATCCGCCTAACAAGGGAATTGGCGCCATCAGCACCTACTACATATTGCGCTGTGATATTATATTCGGTTTTGTTTTCATCAATATAAGTGATTTGATAGCCATCAATAATGCGCCTTACTTCTTTACAAAGCGTATTATGAAGAACGGTTACTTTTGACGGTATCAGTGATTTTAACCATAGATCAAATTTGTGTCGATCAAAATTCACATAACTTCGTTGGTAATTGCGAACAAGTTTTGTTTGTAAGTCATAAGTTTTGACACTAAAAATTTGAGGATTAGTTAAAATATCAGTGGGTAAATTCAGCTTTTGTCGAACAAAAGCTTTTTGTGCATCATCTGCTAATAATCCACCACAAGGTTTATGAAAACCTTCATCTGTAGATTGATGTTTTTTATCTAATGCAATGACTTTGAACGACGGGCTAAGTAAACGAGCTAACGTGCTGCCTGCAGGCCCAAGCCCTATAATTGCGATATCATAATCCATGTTATTGTACTGCTTGCTTTATCACGGTTAAAAAAGCTTTCATGTTAGCAAATTAAATTCAATGTGGCTATTAGAGATGTCGTTTTCTGTATACCAACTAGCTTGTCAAAAAGTTTCAGGAATGTATACCGTTTCATCATATAATATAATTTTTTTCAATATGTTAACTTTGTTATTGATCTGATGCTGTTTTTTTAATGCTTGATATAGTTCATTACTTTGATCAAAGCGCTGTATAGCAAGCCAATGTGATTTTGGGATTTGCTCTTTTACTTCTTCAAAGATAGTCGCTTTGTGGTGGATTTTATAAATTCGGTGAATCACTTCAGCTTTTTATTCATTGCCAACGCGGTCTTTTTCGTTAAAAAATGATGCGATTTGAAAAAACAATTTTTTGAAATAACTATGTGATATTTATTAAAATATGTTGCGCATCTACCCGTGTAATAATCGATCAAGTTGGATTTTTCTCGAATTAGATCATCAATAAAAACGGCTCGAATCATTGGTGCCAGATCCCAGATTGGCAAGATCAGTTGGTAGGATAATCTACCAATCAAATTGTAATTCACCCTGCTTAGTGTTTTACGTGTAATTTATGTCATGCTTCGGTTAGTTTTCCTTGCGCGCTACAGTAAATACAGCCATTGGTCATTTCAACGATTTGAATTTTAGTGTTAATATTTAACAAATTACTATCAATGCTTACTGAGCTAAATTCGTTTTCGATAATAATGGCTTTTCATCACTGTTATGTTGTTTTAATAAATAATTAAGGTGTGTTGTCTTACCTGAGCGAAGAAAGTTATTAAGATTACAGGTAATAATGAATTAGTAATAAAATCTTTTACTTATAGCTTTTTAATTATTAGCAATATTTAAAACCACCTTTGCCATTGACTTTTTCCTTCTAGTGCTTTTTAAAAAAACTTTATCAAACATAGGGAGTTGCTTTGGGTGGGTAAGCTTCATATGGTGAACATAATTATCATAACCAAAAGTGCCCACCATCAGTTTTGCAGTTTGACCAAGGTATTTCCCTACTTTAGAGAGAGAATCAAACATATTTTTCTCAGATTGAATACGATATTATTGAAATATAAAATCTTTAAATGGTTATATCGCATAACTCAAATTATAATGACGAATGCAGTATATACCAATAAAGGTGGGAATTTGCCTGAGCCAATCATTGATTAATTGTAATGATTATTAGATTCGCAAATAAAAATCAAATTTTTGATAGCGTTTGATTTTCTGTACTTTTAGTTGATTTGAAAAGAATAGCACTTTAATTTTTTCATGAAATTCATTTATCTATTAGTAAATAACTTCTATAATGTTTGCCAATTTATCACGCATAAGAGTTAATAATGGAAAAGTTTCACGTAAAAGGCCCTACCACGTTAAACGGTGAAGTGGTTATTTCTGGCGCAAAAAATGCTGCGCTGCCAATTTTATTTGCTGCCATTTTGGCTGAAAAGCCTGTTGAACTTAGAAATGTACCCAAGTTGAGAGATATTGATACGACTTTGGAATTGCTAAGTCAGCTAGGTGTAAAATGTGAGCGAAATGACTTTATTCATCTTGATGCGGGTCATCTTAATAACTATTGTGCGCCTTATGAGTTAGTTAAAACTATGCGAGCTTCAATTTGGGCTTTAGGTCCACTTGTGGCACGATTTGGGCAAGGACAAGTTTCATTGCCTGGTGGTTGCGCTATCGGAGCAAGGCCTGTCGATCTTCATATTACAGGTCTTGAACAATTAGGTGCAACTATCACGCTTGATGAAGGTTATGTTAAAGCATCAGTAAATGGTCGGCTTAAAGGTGCTCATATTGTGATGGATAAAGTAAGTGTTGGTGCAACCGTTACTGTTATGTCAGCAGCAACTTTAGCGGAAGGTAAAACGATAATCGAAAATGCAGCTTGTGAACCTGAAATTGTTGATACAGCTAAATTTTTAAATATGCTAGGCGCCAAAATTACAGGTGCTGGTACTATGCGTATTGAGATTGAAGGTGTTGAACGCTTAGGTGGTGGTGTTCATGAGATAGTTCCTGATCGCATTGAAACAGGAACTTTTTTAGTGGCAGCTGCGATATCCAAAGGTAAAATTACTTGTCGTAATACTGATCCCACTTTGCTTGATGCTGTGCTTTCTAAGCTGAAAGAAGCAGGTGCTAAAATTGAATTTGGCAAAGATTGGGTGTGTTTAGATATGCAAGGAAAAAGAGCGAAAGCAGTGAATATTCATACCGCACCTCACCCAGGGTTTCCTACTGATATGCAAGCTCAATTTTCATTATTAAATATGGTTGCTGAAGGCACAGGGATCATTAAAGAAACGATTTTTGAAAATCGGTTTATGCATGTGCCTGAATTAATTCGTATGGGAGCCAGAGCAGAAATTGAAGGTAACACCTTAATAACTCACGGTGTCGAAAAGCTCAGTGGTACACAAGTAATGGCAACGGACTTACGAGCTTCAGCAAGTTTAGTTTTAGCGGGTTGTATAGCTGAGGGGCTAACTACCGTTGATCGTATTTATCATATTGATCGAGGCTATGACAATATTGAAGCAAAATTAAGAAAACTAGGTGCCAATATTGAAAGGATAATAAAATAATGACAAAACAAGCATTGGTGTTTTTATCGGACGGTTGTGAAGAAACAGAAGCTGTGACAACAATTGATTTATTAACTCGAGCAGCAATTAATGTTACGACAGCTAGCATTTCAAGTTCTCGTGAAATTGCCTGCTCTCGAGGCGTAACAATTTTGGCTCAAAAAGTATTTTCAGACATTCAATACATCGATTTTGACGTAGTGGTGTTGCCTGGTGGGTTAAAAGGAGCTGAAAACTTTCGAGATTGTCCATTATTGATTGAGAAATTAAAGCAAACGCATTTAAATGGTGGTATTGTTGCTGCAATTTGTGCTTCGCCAGCTATGGTTTTACAACATCATAATTTATTTCCTAACGCTAATATGACAGGTTACCCAACTACTAAAGGTGCATTCAAAAATTGGAAAGCAGATAGGGTTTATTTTGACAAGTCGAATAACGTTATTACTAGTCAAGGTCCTGCGACTTCTATTGATTTTGCTTTAAAAATTATCGATGTATTGTTAGGCCGAACAAAGGCTGCTGAGGTTGCCGAGCAGTTAGTTCTTCCGTTGGGAATTGAGTCTTATCAATAAATTAGGTACTAAATGTCAAATTCACATTTGTACGAAAAGTTAGTTAAAAGAGCAACGTTAATTGCCGTTTTGACCTCTATTTTTCTAATTTTAATTAAATTTATTACGTGTTGGTTAACTGGTTCAATAAGTTTATTTGCTTCATTACTGGATTCAAGTATTGATTTACTTGCATCTGGTTTCAATTTTTTTTTAGTTCGCTATGCGTTAAAACCTGCTGATGATGAGCATACTTTTGGTCATGGCAAGGCTGAATCTTTGGCTGCATTGTCACAAAGCGCATTTATTATTGGCTCGGCGATAATTTTATTATTTTCTAGTGTTCGATCTTTTATTCATCCTAGCGAATTGCAAATCCCTTTATTAGGAATTATGGTTTCGACAGTTTCAGCGGTAATCACAGGTTTCCTTGTTTTATATCAAAGGCGAGTTGTAAAAATGACTCATAGTCATGCTATTCAGGCTGATATGCTACATTACTCCTCCGACATGTTGATGAATATTGCTGTTATCATTGCGCTTTGCTTAAGTTGGTATGGCCTTACTTATGCTGATGCTGCCTTTGCAGCCTTGATTGCTTTATATATTTGTTATAATGCTTACCATATTGCTTATCATGCTATCCAAGATCTGCTGGATCGCGCTTTGCCTGATAGCGATAATGTACGAATTGCTGAAATCATTTCTTCATACCCTGATGTTCTAGGTTTTCATGATCTAAAAACACGACAAGCAGGACCTATAAAATTTATTCAATTACACCTTGAACTCGATGATGACATGCCTTTAATTAAAGCTCATGCTATTGCGGATGCTATTGAAAAATATATTGCAGAAGAATTTTCACCTGCAACAGTAATTATTCATCAAGACCCAGTTTCTGTTGTGCCTGCTGAAATGAAAAAGTAGAAAAATTAATCAGAAATAGCTTTTATTGTCTATTGTTAGATATCTGTTAAGACTCTATAATAACGAAAAGTTAATAAATTGGAGTTATTTAATATGATAAAAAAAATAGGTATTTTAACCAGTGGTGGCGATGCTCCAGGAATGAACGCAGCTATTCGTGGTGTAGTTAGAACTGCATTGGCAGAAGGGCTAGATGTTTTTGGTATCTATGATGGTTATATGGGGCTTTGTGAAGATCGCATTGTTCAACTAGAACGTTCAAGTGTGTCAGATATCATTACTCGTGGTGGCACATTTCTTGGTTCGGCTAGATTTCCAGAATTTAAAGATAAAGCAGTAAGACAAAAGGGCATTGCTAATTTGAAAAAGCATCAAATTGATGCTTTAGTTGTTATTGGTGGTGATGGTTCTTATATGGGGGCAATGCGATTGACTGAAGAAGGTTTCCCATGTATTGGTTTACCAGGTACTATTGATAATGATATTCGTGGCACTGATTATACTATTGGTTATTTTACTGCGCTTAGCACTGCTGTTGAAGCTATTGATAGATTACGCGATACTTGTTCTTCACATAACCGAATTTCAGTAATTGAAATTATGGGACGAGACTGTGGCGATCTAACCTTAAATGCCTCAGTTGCTGGTGGGTGTGAGTTTATGATTATTCCTGAGGTTTCATATACTAAAGAAGATCTAATCGAAGAGATTAAACTCGGCTTTGCTAAAGGTAAAAAACATGCGATTGTGACTGTTACCGAGCATATGTGTGATGTTAAGCAACTTGCTGCAGACATTGAAGCAGCAGTCCATCACGAAACACGGGCAACAGTATTAGGGCATGTTCAACGAGGCGGTTCACCGGTTCCTTATGATCGTATTTTAGGTTCTCGTATGGGAGCTTATGCCGTTGAATTATTGTTACAAGGTGAGGCAGGTAGAAGCGTAGGTGTACAAAATAATAAATTAGTGCATCATAATATTGTTGATGCTATCAATAATATGAAACGCCCATTTGATATTGATCTATATAATACTGCCAAACGATTATTTTAAATCGTTTATTGTGCAACTAAAGCATAATCTACATTAATTAATATCATTCTGTTTTGCTATAGGTGAACTGTTAAAGATAAAATCTTAAAACAGTCACCTATTTTTTTCTCTACATGTTTTCCTGTAATAGATTTCAGTTATTATAAAAAATTCTTGGATTTTATTAAGTATGGATGTAATTTATAATCAATTAATTACACATATTATGCGGGTAATTTTATGTCATTACGTTTTTTAGAAGAAAGCAATCGCTTTTATGTTTGTGATGCTAATAATAAAGAAATCGCTGAAATGACTTTTACAAGAGTGGGAAAAGATAAAGCGACTATTAATCATACTTATACCGATCCAAAATATCGAGGGCAAGGTATCGCTGATAATTTATTAGAGTTAGTGGTAAAACGTCTCCGGCAGGAAAATCGAGAAATTATTCCTATTTGTTCATTTGCGGCGAATAAATTGGTTAGGTAATCAAATCAAGCGCAATTCGATTATAATATTGATTTATATTAATATTTTCACTGTATTCTTATATGGTTTTTTTTGTAAAAGAGTATTCTAGTTACATAAATATGTGATAATGTATGCACATTCACTTTCATTATTCACACTATCGAAAATGGTAACAGAAAAACCGCAAAAAATTCATTCTATTCACGTATTACGTGGTGTTGCGATTATTATGATTGTTTTTAGTCACTGCTTAGGTGTATTTAAAAATAATCATTTAATTACAAATAGTTATTTATTTTCTTTTTTAAATTTATTTGCATTTAATTTCACTACTTTTTTTGTATTAATTGCCGGTTTTTTATTTCAACACTTGACTTACAAATATGATACTAAAACATACTATTTATCAAAATTTAAGACAGTAGTATGCCCTTATATTTCGGTATCACTTTTTTGTTTTATCTTTTTTCATTATCAGTACTTATCCAATTTGCCATGGTTCTCATCAATTGAGCCTAGTGTTATGAATGCGATAGTTCACATGATGCTAACTGGCACACAGCTTCTACCTTTATGGTTTATGCCAATGATTATCATTATATATTTAATGGGACCACTTTTCTTTTATTGGTCGAAAAAAAAATTAATTGTTGCAGGTTTGATTGCTATGTTTTGGGTTGTGATGTTTACTAAGCCAGATTTTACTAAACCGTTTTTAAATTTATTGCATTACGGTCCTATTTATCTAATTGGCATGATGATAAAACAAAATTATGAAACTATTATCAAATCAGTAAAAGATAATTTGTTTTTGATAATATCCTTTTTTTGTTTATGTTTTTTCATTCCATTTGCTTATCGCTATATGACTCATTTGGTTGTAGAAAAGCTATATTATGATACATTACAAAAGATCATTTTATTTATATTAGCACTTTATTTTTTAGATGGGCTCAATCATAAAGAGAATAAAGGAAAGATTTATAAATTTTTCTCTTATATGGCAAATATAAGTTTTCCCATCTATTTTATTCATGAAATCATTGTGCTACAGCTTGAGCATCTGTTATATATCTCTCCACTAAGTAATATAATTAAAACGGATAATGGTTGGTTAGCATCATTGGGGGCTGTAACTTTTTTAGTCTCTACTTTAGTTATCAGTATTATGATTGCCAACATAATAAAATTGATTTTCAAAAATAACGCAAAATATCTTATAGGTGGAATTCGCTAAATCACGTTATTTATATTTAGTGCTTTTTAATGCTTTTGGTAAAAAAAGAATAATTACTATAGTGAGAATAATCGTTCTCTTTTTAAATATAGTCAAAATATCAATTAATTTTGAAAAAATTATTGAAAATACAAGGATTTTCATATTTACATCAAATGCAGCGAATAAAAGGATTTGAACAAATAAAAAACAAACGAGAGAAAAATTGAAATTAATGCTTGCACGAATTTTTAAAGTCCCTATAATGCGCACCCACTGACACGGCGTCAGAGAAAAGCTGAGGCGAGTTAGTGAAAAATTAAGATCAAAAATTTTGAAAAAAGATCTTGACGAACAAAAAAGGTTAGCGTAGTATACGCAACCCTTGAGACAGCGAAGTAAATTAACGGAAAGTTGATTGATTTAAAAAGGCTGTTAGCTCTTTAAAAATAAGAAACAGACAATCTGTGTGGGCACTTGCGAGACAAAAGATTAAAGTCTACGGACTAAAAAATTAAGTCTTGATAAGTGACACTGAAGATTCATTTGAATATGTCAGAGACAGTTATTGAGCATCAAACTTTAAATTGAAGAGTTTGATCATGGCTCAGATTGAACGCTGGCGGCAGGCTTAACACATGCAAGTCGAACGGTAACATA
>NZ_LZGZ01000231.1:0-4732 GCF_001690515.1 Gilliamella sp. Fer4-1
GGATTGCTTAAATTAATCTTGCAGCTACCTTTTTATATTTTGCAAAAAATTGAGGAAATAATTAGCTATTTTATCATTTTTTTATTGGTTTTAATAAAAGGTATTTTTTGGTTATTTAGCCCAATTATTGGCGATATAAAATGGTCAACACCTAGCTGGTTACCTAATGCAAAAGCATTTTATAATAGAATTGGTTCAGCATTAAATAAAATAAAAACCTTAATTGGTGCAAGTATTATTTTTGGTTTCATTGCTTATTTTTCTGGTAATTATACTTATCATTGGTATTTAAACCGTCCTAAACCAATTGAGCCAGCTTCTATTGTTGTTAGTACCTATTATCCTAAATTGAGTGCTCCGACTACAAATCAAGACAGTTTATCGATTAAATTTATTACTGACTCACTTCGTTCTCCTGTTCCGCTAGAATCACTTAATAAAGAAGAAATAACTGAAGGTATTTCTATTTCGCCAAATATTGAGGGACGATGGAAATGGCAGAACGATTCAACCTTAATTTTTATACCCCAAAATACAACATGGCCACTTGGCATTAAATATACCGTTGAATTAGATCAGGAAAAACTATTAGCTGAAAATAGTAAGCTTGAAGAGAGTCATATAACTTTTTATTCACCTAACTTTAGCTATAGATTTAAAAATCATGGTGAACTTTATTCAGATCCTACACAACTTAATATTAGAAATGTTGTTAATACAATCAAATTTAGCCATCCTGTCGATAGAGAAAGTTTTGAAAAAAACATCATTTTATCGCTTTATGAATATGAAAATGATATCTTTTTAAAAAATATCAATTTTACTGTTACCTATGGAAATAATGACAAAATTGCCTATGTAAAAAGTGCACCTATTCCTTTGCTCGATAAGGAAGGTTATTTAAAAATAACAATTAATAAAGGTGTGACTTCAACGTTAGAAGGAAATCCAATAAATTCTGATATAACTAGCACAATAAATATCCCCGATAAATATCATTTAAGCGTTACCAAAACTGAGCTTACCTTAGTTGAAAAAAGTAATGAAAAAATACAACAAGTATTAATTTTATCATTAAGCCATGCGGTTAAATCAGAGGATGTATCGAAAGTCATTAAAGTCTGGAAATTACCTGAAAATCAAGGTCGCTCATATAAGGAACGATATTACAACGACAATTCTTACCGTTATGAAACAAAATTCAATGTAACACCAGAAATACTCAAAAAAGCCATTCCTTTATCAATAAAGCCAATTGACACTGAACTTACTTATCAAAACCAAATTAGTTTTGAATTTAAAACAGAACAAAATTCTGAGTTATATATTGAAGTTAATCAACCTTTATCGTCTCAAGATGGTTACTTTCTAAAAGAACAGTATCACCAAGTATTAACCGTGCCTAACTACCCAACCTATCTTGATTTTGCGGCAAAAGGATCGCTGTTATCCCTATCAGGTGAGAAGAAACTACCTATCGTTTCGCGCAACGTAGAAAATATGAAGCTAGAAATAGATCGCGTTATACCATCGCAACTTCAACATTTGGTGGCATTTAATACAAACTATGAATTTACAGATATGGATTTTGGAGAGCTTAATAATGATCATTTTGTGGAAAAATACACAGTGACTGAAAATTTTAAAGGTGCTCCAGAAGAAGTTAAATACACAAATGTCGACTTAACTCGTTACTTAACAGCCGACACAAATGGCAATAAAAATCGTGGTGTTTTCTTATTAAGGCTTTATGGAAAAGATAAAAAGGACGCTAAATATGAGTTTATGGCTTCTCGCTTTATTGTTGTTACCGATTTAGGTATTATAGCCAAAAAGTCGCTCGATCAATCTAATGATCTCTTTATTCAATCAATAAGCTCTGGCAAACCAATTAATGGTGCGAAAGTTTCTGTACTTGGAATGAATGGGGTCACAATTACGTCTAAAATGACTGATAGCGATGGACATGTCCGTTTTGCTCCATTGTCTGAATATTATCGAGGTATCAAACCACTTTTATACGTTGTTGAAAAAGGTCGTGACCTATCATTTTTACCAATTAAAAGTTATGAAAGGAATTTAAATCTATCTCGTTTTGATATCGGCGGTATTCGTGAAACTATCGAAGGAGGAGAATTACGAGCTCATATCTTTTCAGATCGAGGAGTTTATCGCCCTGGTGACACATTTCATATCGGTACTATCGTAAGAGCACAAAAATGGACTAATTCATTGGCGGGAGTTTCTGTAGAAGCGGAAATTTACGATCCAAAATCCAATTTAGTACTAAAAAAACCAATTGTACTGGACAAATCAGGATTTAATGAACTTAGCTATAAAACCAGTTATGAATCGCCTACTGGTAATTGGTATATTAATTTATACTTAAAAAATGACAATGACGGGGATGATGAAGATTCTCGTATACTATTAGGTTCTAGCTCCATTGTCATTCGTGAGTTTGAGCCAGATAAAACAACCGTATCGCTTAAGTTGTTACCAGAAATAAAAGATGGTTGGTTAAAACCTGAAAATATCCAAGCTGAAATTAAAGCCAAAAATCTAATTGGTACAGATGCAGCTAATCGTCGAGTAACAAATACATTAATTCTAGAACCATCTTCTCCTTATTTTAAAAAATATGAAGATTACTATTTTTATCAAAATATTTCTAGCCAGAGGACTAGTTTTAAAGTTGAGTTAGATGAAGAAAAAACAGACGAAAATGGCCTAGTCAAAATTAACCTCAATGATAATATGGAAAGCTTTGAGGGTAACTATACACTAAGAATGTTAACGGATGTCTTTGAACCAGAAAGTGGCCGCAGCGTTGCTGCTACTGCAAGTGCTTTTATATCTGCGAGTGATTATTTAGTCGGAGCCAAAGCTGACGGTAATTTAAGATACATTAACAAAGATTCTGTTCGCCATATTGATTTTATCGCAATTAATCCAGCTTTAGATAAAATAGAACTAGCAGACTTAAAACTGGTTTTACTTGAAGAAACTTATTTATCGATTTTAGTCAAACAAGCTTCTGGTCTTTATAAATATGAGTCCCGTCGTAAAGAATCAGTCATCTCAGAACAATCATTTAAGATCAATCAAGATAAAACCCGTTATCAATTAGATAGCAAAAATCCAGGCAATTATATTATTCAAATCAAAGATAAAGAGGATAATTTACTTTACCAAGGAAAATATGCAATTGTTGGTACAGCTAATGTTACTCGCAATTTAGATCGTAATGCCGAACTAGCGCTAAAAATTAAAGAAGCTGAATATAAGCCAGGTGATGAAATAGAAGTGTCAATCACTGCACCATATGTAGGCAGCGGTATTATTACTATTGAGCGTGACAAAGTTTACACTTGGAAGTGGCTCCATACTGACACAACAAGCTCGGTACAAAAAATAAAACTCCCTAAAAATATTGGTGGTAACGGGTATATTAATGTCCAATTTATTCGTGACCCAAATTCAGATGAAATTTTTATGAGTCCACTTAGTTACGGCGTTATACCATTTAAAATTTCAAATGAACAATTTAACGATAAAATCGTTTTACAAGCACCCTCACTTATAAAACCAGGAGAAACACTGCCAATTACTTTACATACTAATACGCCTCAAAAAGCGGTTATCTTTGCTATAGATGAAGGCATTTTACAGGTTGCAAATTATAAACTTAAAGATCCATTAAACAGCTTCTTACGCAAGAAAGCATTATCGGTAAGTACATCGCAAATATTAGATCTTATATTGCCAGAATTTCGTCATTTAATAACGGCTTCCGCTCCTGGAGGTGATGGAGATAATGATGATGTATTATCAAATCATTTAAATCCGTTTAAACGAAAAATAGATGAGCCGGTTGCCTATTGGTCAGGGATTATTGACATAGATGGGGATAAAACGGTTGAATATAAAGTGCCCGATTATTTTAATGGTAAAATTCGTATCATGGCTGTATCGGTTGGCGATAAAACAATGGGACATAACCAAATGTCAACAACTGTACATAATGATATTGTTTTACAACCTAACGCTCCATATTTTGCTGCACCAAATGATGAGTTTGAAGTTTCCCTAAACGTAACTAATCTTATTGAAAATATTGGTGATAAAACAATTCCTATTAATGTTAAAGTTTCAACCACTCCTAACCTATTAATCACGAGTGATAATAAAAAAACCATTGAATTGGCTAGTGGCAAAGATGGGGTTTTAAAATTTAACTTTAAAGCAACAGATAAACTTGGTAATGGCGATCTTCACTTTTCCGCCAACTATAATGATATAACAATTACTCGTGATATTAGCCTTTCAATAAGACCATTAACTGAATACAGATTAATTACCAAAATGGGAAGAATGGCAGATCATAAACAAACGTTTACTGATTTTAGAAACATGTATAGTAACTTAAGTAAACGTGAAGCTGCTGCATCTTATTCACCATTTATACTAAGTAAAGGCCTAAGTACCTATTTGCAGGATTACCCACACTACTGTTCTGAACAGATTGTAAGCCGTGCAATTCCTGTTTTAATAGCGAGTAAATATCGTGATTTTGATCTGGCTTCAAAAGAAGGAATAGCTCCATTATCAGAATTATTCCAAGTGCTGCAATCTCGCCAAAATAGTGAAGGTGCAATTGGTTTATGGTACTCAACTTATAATGTTGATCCATTTATTACATTATATGCAGTAAACTTTATGCTTGAAGCTA
>NZ_LZGZ01000232.1:0-4653 GCF_001690515.1 Gilliamella sp. Fer4-1
ATTACGATGTTTATATATAAATATTTAACATTACAAAAAACTACTAAGCGCCTTATTTTTAGGTATAATAATTGTATAGAGATAGTTACTGTTTTTTGTATATAGTGGATACGAGGGCTAAAATAACTGATCATACTCAGTTGGCTATTGTTAAGCACTCCCTCACACCACCATAAGTATCTTCCATTTCAAGTATTAATAGCTATCTATTTTACCTTTTATTCATAACTAATGATGTAAAAACAAAACACCGAAAAATATTAATTATATCTATTAACTTTAGATAATTATCTTCTTAATTTAACAATCATAGGCACTTATATGAATTCATATTTATTACTATTTTTTGCAATTATTTGTGAAGTAATAGCTACATCTTCATTGAAACTATCAAATGGCTTCACTAATTTGATGTTCTCAATTATTACTATTATTGGCTATAGTGCATCGTTTTATCTTCTTTCATTAGCATTAAAAACCATTCCTGTTGGTATTGCCTATGCGATTTGGTCTGGAATCGGCATTGTATTAATCAGTTTAATTGCGTGGATCTTTCTAAAACAAACCTTAGATTTAGCAGCACTAATAGGCATGGGATTTATCATGTTTGGTGTGGTGATTATTAATTTATTCTCGAAAGTTGCGGGACATTAACCTCTAAATATGATGATTTTTTATTAAAAATAGCATTAGCTTGAACAAAATATTGAAATATTTTGTTCAAGCTAATGCTATAAATTGCGTTATTAATCGTTTTTTAACACGCTTTTATAATCAAAAGTCGTTTTAAATAACCCTAAAATACAATTCACAGTTTTAGCAAGATTATTAATTTAGGCATAAATTACAAAATATTTTGTAATTGGATATACAAATAATGAATAAACCAGCAATGCTTCTATTACTATTATGCTTGAATTATACGTATATAAAATAATCTTAAACGATTACCCAACGTTATTAGCCATTTGACACATTGTGGCATATTATCATTATGTAAAAAAATATTTACATTTAATTTATCACCCATTTAATTTGCAAGTAAACGGCAATAGTGAGTTTACAAAGATATCGACTAAAATTAAGCTAGGTCGGGTTCTAAAAAGCCCAATTGAAGTTTGATAATTTTTATCGTTTTATTCATTTTTAACTCTACTCCTAGATTATAAACACTTAATTATAAAAACTTAGATGTCAAATTAAGTTGAAATCATTAAAAACGGTACTTTCATTATCGGCGGATTAAATCATCACCATAACCAACCCATTTATAAGCAGTTAAAGCTTCAAGCCCCATTGGTCCTCGTGCATGTAATTTCTGTGTGCTGACAGCCACTTCAGCGCCTAAGCCAAACTGTCCACCATCGGTAAAACGTGTTGAAGCATTGACATAAACTGCTGCCGCATCAACCAAATTAGTGAATTGCTGTGCATTAGATAAATTACGGGTTAAAATGGCCTCGGAATGACCGCTACCATATTCACGAATATGTTCTACGGCGAGTTCAAGTGAGTCAACAATGACTACATTTAAATCTTTTGATAGCCATTCTTGGCGTAAGTGCTGATCTTCAACAGCAAAAACATTTGCAACACAAAATTTTAATATTTCATAAGAATTTGGATCAGCATGCAACACAACATCATTATCAGCCATAATTTGACTGAATTTAGGTAAGAATTTATCTGCAATGTTTCGATGAATAAGAAGCGTTTCAAGCGTATTACACGTACTTGGTCGTTGAGTTTTAGCATTTACGATAATAGAAAGGGCTTTATCATAGTCAGCGCTCTCATCAACAAAAATATGACAGACACCAATACCACCAGTAATGACAGGAATTGTTGAATGTTCACGGCATAATTTATGTAAGGCAGCGCCTCCACGTGGAATGATCATATCAACATATTGGTCGAGTTTAAGTAATTCAGTAATGTATTTGCGATCAGGATTATCAATACATTGTATTGCTGCTTTAGGTAATCCCGCTTGATCTAATGCCTGCTGAATGATAGAAATAGTCACAGCATTTGTGTGCATGGTCTCTTTTCCACCTCGCAATATTGCTGCATTACCCGTTTTTAAGCAAAGCGTAGCAATATCAATGGTGACGTTTGGCCGAGCCTCATAAATAACGCCAATCACCCCTAAAGGCACTCGGCGACGTTGTAGCTTTAAGCCACTATCTAAGGTTGCACCATCAATAATTTGACCAATGGGATCGGTTAATGAAACCACTTTACGTACATCATTAGCAATAGCCATTAACCGCTCAGGGGTTAATAATAACCGATCAATAATAGCCGCGCTCAGCCCCTGTGTTTTTGCTATTTCAATATCACGCTCATTTGCAACTAAAATAGCTGTGCAGTGCTGTTCTAATAAATCAGCAATCATCGTCAATACTTTATTTTTGACTGTTATTGGACATTGGGCTAATTGGTATGATGCCAGTTTTGCAGCTTTACCCATTTGTTGTAACATTATTATCACCATTAAGTTATATTCTTGTTTGCATCACTTCATTTTTTAAATGACTGTGTTTTACTAGCTATATCATTCTAATCTATAAAAATTTATTTACGAGCAGTATTTTTGAGCCTATCTAAATTATAGATTTAATTTCTTAAATAAAACATGAGCATAACTGTTAATATAATATTGAAATAAACCAGTATTATAAAAGCAAATATTTTCACCTCAAAAAGTCGCTCAGAAAACCCATTGATTTTATTGAAGTTTTTATTTCAATTTATTTATACTAAATCAACATGTTATAAATGATAAAGTCGCCTACATTGAGACATATGAAAGTTTATATTTAATACCCCCTTTCTTTAATTAAATTTTGCCAGAAAAATCACTAAATTTATTGTAATTAACATTGAATTCCGATTTTTGGAAAAATATTCAAACACAATGGTGATATGATGGCTTACTTGATTAAATTTGGGTATTCCTAATGGAAAAATATACAACAGAGGTATTTAGGCAAGCTCGTATAAGCAGAGATCCTCGGTTTGATGGCAAAGTATTTATTGCTGTTAAAACAACAAAAATATTTTGTCGAACAATTTGTCCTGCAAAACTACCACTGGAAAAAAATGTTACCTACTACTTATCCAAAGAAGAAGCCCTTAGCGCAGGTTATCGCCCGTGTTTTCGTTGTAAACCCGAATTCTCGCCAAATTTTAACGAGCTTTCTCGTTACTCTATATTTACGCAACAAGCTATAAAGTTGATCCAATCAGGAGAAATGCTGACATCTAGTGTAGAAGATATTGCATCAGCCTTATTTACTTCCAGTAGAAATCTAAATAAAGCGTTTACAAAAAACTTAGGAATACCTTTAAAACAGTTTCAAGATATGACAAAAGCATTATTTGCGAAAAAACTGTTATACTCATCAAATTTAAGTATTGTTGAAATATCAGAAGCGTGTGGATATAGTTGCGTTAGTGGCCTTTATAACCTGATTAATCGATTTTTGAAAGTTCCAGTTCGAAAATTACTTAGTAAAACTAAGGATGGGGCGAAACTAACAATTGATTTAAAAATACCTTATATAAATTTTTACAATTGGGATTTTTTTCTCACATTTCAATCAAAAAGGCTTATTAGCAACATCGAAAGTATCGAAGGTAGAGTCTATCGACGCACAATAGAAATTGAAAATATCAAAGGCTACTTTGAAATCAAGTGCGAAGATCGTGTTTTTATTATAACTTTATCTAGGTCATTTCTACCCAAAATGGCAGAAGTCTTAAGAAAAATTTCAGCCATGTTTGATTTGAATTCAAATATTAATTTTATTGAAGATCGGCTTAAAAATTTATATCCATCTATAATAAAAAATAAAGGGTTGCATATTCCTGGTGTTCTTTCGCCATATGAAGCAGGAATTCGAGCTATATGTGGTCAACAAGTCTCTGTTTCCGCGGCAACCAATTTACTAAATCAATTTGTTTCTATTTTTCACAAAAAAGATGAACAAGCAAATCATTACTTTCCCTGCCCAAAAGAAATTACAGCGTCTGGGTTAGACAGAATGAAAACAACTCAATCCAAAAAAAATACATTATTTGCATTTTCTCAGTGGTGCTGCGATTACGATATAAATTCACATATCGATAGTTTGAGCCAAGTAAAAGGTATTGGTCCGTGGACTATCAATTATATAAAGTTAAGAGGAATGAATGCTTCAGATATTTGGATGGAAACGGATTTAGGTATAAAAAAAGCGCTCGATAAATATGAGCTTCGAAATAGTGATAGTGCTGCACCGTGGAGAAGCTATTTGAGTATTCATTTATGGAACAATTTGTGATGTATTTTGATCAACTTACATGCCCAAAATCATTTCCTTGGCATTTTGCAAATATAGTTGCTACAAATGAGCATATCATTGAAGTAATGTTTTCTAACACAGCATCAGAAACTAATAAAAACAAAATCACTGAATTATGTAAACAGCAATTAATACTCTATTTTTCTAAAAAACTAACCACTTTTTGTCTTCCTTTCATATCTCAGGGAACACGCTTTTCGTCCACTGTCTACGATGAATTACTCAAAATTCCTTTTGGTTACACTAGTATTTATAAAGAAATAGCTATTTACCTTGGTTCAAAAAATAAATCAAGAGCGGTTGG
>NZ_LZGZ01000233.1:0-7273 GCF_001690515.1 Gilliamella sp. Fer4-1
TAGGCACTAATGAGACAATGTTGTTCCCTTGATTTAATGGCTATTATGTTTTCATTAGGTTGCCTACCATTACTATTTTTACCACATTTATTCTCTGATTTTCAGTGGTATTTTATTGCTATTATCTTAGTTATTTTGTTGTTAGTGACCCCAGATAAATTTCGTTGGCTTTTATCTATTTTTATTATATTTTGTTTAGGTTTTTTATGGTCTATTGCTTATTCTAAACAATACTTAACCAATATCACGCCTTATATTGACAAAATATTAGTTGTTAAAGCCAAAGCAGTAAGTATCAATACACGCCAAATAACAACAAATGAGCCTTATCATTTGTCGTTTTCTATTTTTTCTGTTTCAGACCATATGCTTCCTAATAATATTCCAATCACGGTTTATTGGGATAAGTTAGCACTTCCTAAATCTGGCCAAATTTGGCAATTAACATTAAAAGTTAAAGTAGCACATGGTTACTTAAATGAGGGAGGATTTGATAGCCAACGTTTTTCTATTGTCAATCGAAGTTTATTATCAGCTAAATTAGTTGATGGAGAATTATTGGTAGATGAATCTAATGTAAAGCAAGCAATTACTGATTCGGCATTACCCTATATCAATTTGTTTCGTTATAAAGGCATTTTACTTGCTCTTGCTTTTGGCGACCGTTCCCAATTAGATAATTCACATCGTACAGTGATGATGCAAACTGGTATTGCCCATTTAATGGCAATATCGGGTATGCATATCTTAATAGTTTTTGGGATGAGTTGTTTTTTTATCAAAGTTTGCTTGTTTTTTATTCCAAAGCGTTTTATGCATTTTTTCGTTCCGATTATAGCAGGCTGGTTATGTGCATTTTTTTATGCATGGTTAACAGGCTTAAATCCGCCAGCTTTGCGCGCCATATTTGCTTTATCTATCTGGATTTATTTGCGTTATAAAAAAAAACAAATAAGTGCATGGCAAAAAGTCAATCGAATTATTGCGTTATTATTGTTATTTGATCCGTTAATGATTTTATCTGAAAGTTTTTGGTTATCTTGCTATGCGGTAATAAGCTTGATTTTTTGGTTTGATTGGTTACCACTCCCTAAAATAATGAAGTATAAAAAACGTTGGTATGTGATAAGGTTATTGCATTTACAGTTTGGGTTAACCTTATTATTGCTACCTATTCAATTTTTTGTTTTTCAAGGAGTGAGTGCCGTCTCGATCTTAACTAATTTAATTGCAATTCCCATTATTTCACTATTTACATTTCCAATTATTTTAATTGCGTTAATATGTAGCGCAGTTGACTGTTTTTATATTGCATTATGGTTTTGGTTTATTGCTGATAAGTCTTTGGAATGGTTGTTTTTAAGTTTAGATTGGCTTAATTGGTTATGGATTAAAATTCCTTCCGACTTTTATTTATTAAGTTTTTTCAGTTGGATAATTATAGTTATAATACGCACCGGTGTTTGGCGCCGATTTAGTATGACTTTGCTGGTAATTTTGCTGATGTTACTGTTGCCATTTTTTAAAGATCAGAACTATCGTTGGCGGCTAGATATGTTAGATGTTGGGCATGGGTTGGCTATGGTTATTCATAATGGCAAATCAGCAATTTTATATGATACAGGTGCAAAATGGGATAAAAGTTCGGTTGTGGAAAGAGTTATTATTCCTTTTCTACAGTGGCATAATTTGAACGTGGAAGGTATTATCATCAGTCATCAACATAATGATCATGCAGGCGGTTTGACTATGCTTCAACGTGTTTATCCAAAGGCATGGTTGATGAGTTCATCTTCTGATTACAATAATACTTATCCATGCTTAGCGGGTAATCGTATTATTTGGCATGATTTGACATTTAATGTGCTGTGGCCGAAAAAATTGGTTGGTTATGCACAAAATGACGATTCCTGTGTGGTACAAGTTACTGATGGGCGATTTTCTGTATTATTAACTGGAGATTTAGAACGAAATCAGGAGTATCAATTAGTCACAACATATCGAAACCAGTTGGCATCTACCATTTTGCAAATTCCACATCATGGTAGTAGCACTTCATCAAGCTATGCATTTTTAAATCATGTTAACCCCGTAGTCTCGTTGGTATCAACGTCCCGTTATAATCCTTGGAAACTGCCATCTCATAAAGTAATGAAAAAATATCAAGATCTAAAGCTAAATCATTATATTACCGCAAGGTCAGGGCAAATAAGCCTGTTTTTTGATAAACAAAAATGGAGCTTAAAAACCATGCGAAAAGAAATTACTCCTCGTTGGTATCATGATTGGTTTGGTAGTTTACCAATTTATGAGTAAAATAGGTTATCTTTCGCTATAGATAGCCGTTTTAATAATTGTTATATCGATATTAAGATATAAAACAATTTTACTAAATGTAATTGAGTGATGTTAAAGTTATGATTGAAAAACTATGGTATGGTAAAAATCGTTTATTTTGGTTATTCATACCATTTGCGTTGTTGTATGGTTTGATTGCATTTATTCGTCGCTTTTTATATCGAGTTGGCGTGCTTAAGTCTTGGCACTCTCCAGTCCCGATTATCGTTGTTGGCAATTTATCCGTGGGTGGCAATGGTAAAACGCCACTGGTTGTTGGTTTAATTGAAGCACTAAAACAAAAAGGATTACAAGTTGGCGTTGTTTCACGGGGTTATGGTGGTAAGTCTGATAACTATCCGCTTATATTGAATGATACCACCACAACGGCGCAAGCGGGTGACGAACCTGTACTTATTTATCAACGCACTAATGTGCCTGTCGCGGTGGCTCCACATCGTTCGCAAGCTGTTCAAGCATTATTAAACCAGTACCAATTAGATGTTATTTTAACAGATGATGGGTTGCAACATTATGCATTAGAGCGCGATATTGAAGTCGTCGTGGTTGATGGAAAGCGCTTATTTGGTAATGGATGGTGGATGCCAGCAGGACCAATGAGAGAGCGAGAAGGTAGTTTAAAATCAGTTGATTTAATTATCATAAATGGTGATAGCATAAATAATTTAGCAACGAAATATGCCCATAAAACCTATACAATGCAATTAACGCCATTATATGCAGTGAACTTGCTTACTCAAGAAAAAAAGCCATTATCATCCTTGCAAAATATTTGTGCTATTGCGGGTATTAGCCATCCGAAACGCTTTTTTGATATGTTGGAAAAAATGCAAGCTAATGTGACTAAAACCGTTTCTTTTGCTGATCATCAAAAATTTACTTTGTCGTTATTAAATGATGTGGCAAGTTGTCAGCAAACCCTTTTAATGACAGAAAAAGATGCAGTTAAATGCAGGCAGTTTGCCCAACAAAATTGGTGGTATTTACCTATTGATGCGCAGATACCCACGCCTGCTATTGAGCAAATCTGTTTGCTATTAACGAAGATACAATCCCAAAGAGAATAAAATATGAAAGAAACCCTTTTAAATGCACTTGCTTGTCCTAAATGCCATGGCCAGTTGCAATATGATGCTCATAATCAACAGCTAATCTGCTATGCTGATAATTTAATCTATTCAATCAAAGATAACATTCCCGTATTGCTTGAATGTGAAGCCAAACCGCTTAACCAACCACAACCTAACCAAGAATAAAAAATAAGGTATTAATTATGAATTTTTCGGTTATCATTCCCGCTAGATACGCATCAAGCCGCTTACCTGCTAAACCACTAGCGGATATTCATGGTAAACCTATGATTGTACGAGTAATGGAACAAGCAAAAAAATCATCAGCCAATCGTGTCATTATTGCAACCGATCATCAGCAAGTCTTTGATGTAGTCAAGGCGTACGGTGGTGAGGTCATACTTACTAGCGATAAACATAACTCTGGTACTGAACGGTTGGCCGAGGTGATAAATAGCTATCAGTTTGCTGATGATGAAATTATTGTTAATGTGCAAGGCGATGAACCTTTAATCCCGCCTATTGTTATTGATCAAGTAGCTGAGAATTTAGTGCAATATAAAACAGGAATGGCTACGTTAGCCGTGCCGATCCATTCCGTTGAGGAAGCGTTTGATACTGGTGCTGTTAAAGTTGTGACCGATAAAGATGGCTATGCGCTTTATTTTTCACGTGCTACAATTCCTTGGGAACGCGATCGTTTTGCTAAATCGACTGATTTATTAAAACAATCCAGTATTGGTGATTTTTATCTTCGTCATATTGGTATTTATGCTTATCGTGCAGGTTTTATTCGCCAGTATATTAATTGGATGCCAACTTCACTTGAACAAATTGAGATGTTAGAACAACTTAGAGTGCTTTGGTATGGCGAAAAAATTCATGTTGCTGTGGCAAAACAGCCTCCTGCAATTGGTGTTGATACGCTTGAAGATTTAGAAAAAGTAAGAACGTTATTTAAGGAATAAGCAATGGCAAATTTTACGGGGTTTACACCAGCTGGGCTTAATTTTTTACAAGATGCTTGGATCAACAATAGCAAAACATGGTTTGAAGAACATCGTGCGATTTATGATAACGATTTAATTAGGCCGTTTAGGCTATTGGTGGAACAGTTAACCCCCGAAATGCTCAAAATTGATGAATGGTTTGAAACTAAACCCGCTATAGGTAAAACCATTTCACGCATTCATCGAGATACACGTTTTTCAAATGACAAATCACTTTATCGTAGCCGATTATGGTTGACTTTTAAACGACCTAATCGAGATTGGAAAGAAGCACCAGCCTATTTTTTTGAAATCAGCCCAAGCAGTTATCAATATGGACTTGGCTATTACTGCTCATCCAAAAAAACGATGGATATTTTTCGAGAAGAAATTCTTAATGATACTAAAAAGTTTTTATCGATGGCACGTTGTATTAAAAAACCATTTGAGCTTGTAGGTGAGAGCTATAAACGACCGTTAATCAAAGAACAAGATACCCAAATAGCGACATGGTACAACCGTAAAAATCTTGCTGTTATGGTGACAAGCAATCATATTGAAGATATATTAAATGCTGATTTACCACAAAAATTGGTTAAAGGATTTAAGCAATTAGTTCCGCTTTATGATTATTTAATGCGGGTTGAGTTAATTAAAAACATACCCGCATTTTAGTTTTGTAACATGAGCTTTAATATTAGATATTAGGAAAGTTTAATATTAATTCTTTAACACCATTGATAATAAATTGCGTTCCAACGCAAACTAATAAAAATCCTAAGATTCTTGTCGTGGCTTCAATGCCACTTTTCCCCATAAAACGCATTATGCTACCTGCGCTGCGCATACAAAACCAAAGAATAATACATAGCAGTAAAGGCACTAATATTGAAGCAGAGTAAATAACCCAAGTTGCAACATCATAACCACCGCTTTTTACTGTTGATGACATACTAATTATCATGGCAATGGTTCCTGGTCCTGCGGTGCTTGGCATGGCGAGCGGAACAAAAGCAATATTATTTGACACTTCTTTCTTTTTGGCATCGGCTTCCAGCGTTTTATGCGCAGGCTGCTGAGGAAATAACATTCTAAAGCCAATAACGCCAACAATCATACCGCCTGCAATGCGTAATCCTGGAATTGATATACCAAATGTATTCATGACCAGTTGCCCAGAATAAAACGATACCACCATAATCATAAACACATAAATACACGTGAGTTTCGATTGGTAATTGCGCTCCTCATTGGTCATATCGCCCGATAAACCTAACAACAGTACCACAGTGGTTAATGGGTTAGTTAATGGAATAAATAAAATTAAACCAAAACCGACAGTTTGTAAAAGTTCTAACATAAATTTGCTTGGTATCTAACAAAAACTGTAGCTAAGTATAATTGAAATATATAAAAAATGCTCGAAATAAAGTTATTTAAAAATAACTAAAAAATAGGATAAAGCAGTATTGGTTTTTATAAGGCATTGAAATAAAATTAAATAAAATCAATGTCTTTTCTGACTGGTTTTTAGGGCGTAATCGCAGGTTGAAATGCTTTAGAAAAACAATTTATATAAATAAGAGGTAACAAAATGAGAAAGTGATCCTCGCAAAAAAATGGAAAAATGTTACCTCTATGATATAACTAACAATCATTGGAGAACACATTATGGTCAAAAAATTCAGTGCAGGATTCAAACAACCAGCAGTGGATTATGCTTTATCTAATGTTCACTTTTCATTAGCTGAAATCGCTAACCATTTAGGAATAGGCAAATCAACACTGGATAAGTGGGGGTAGACAACTTAATCCTAACAAAACCAATAAAATTGAGCTAACTAGTGAGCAACAAAAAATTATTGCACTAAAAAGGAAAAAAAGAATTAAAAATGGCCAATGAAATTCTAAAAAAGGCGCATGTGTGCTTCATCAACAATCGGAGTTGGAGTTATTTTATAATTAAAAAAGGCGTGGCAGAAATGCATCAAACAGTTAGGAAATGTGCGACAGGCCTGTAAAGTGATGTAGTATAGTGGGGATAGCTATTATCGCTTCAAAAAAGTTTATAAGCAAAGCGGAGTGTTTTATAAACTTTATTTTAACTTCGAAGATGCAAAATACACCAAAACCAAAGTATACAGCTAACAGATAGATGAGATTGATGAACAATTTTATAAAACGATGAAAACCGAATGTTATGATGTGATGTTCTGATGTAAGATTTATAATGAATTGTCTAAAATTCAATAGGATATTAAAAAAAAGCTGAAATTTTATAATAAAGAAAGAGCGCATTTAGGCAAGTATTTTTGTGGCAAAACACCGTGGTAAACTTGGCTAAACACAAAGGCGTTAGTTAAAGAAAAGTAACTGGAGAATTTATTTTGTGCATTAGACATACATTTTGTTAAAATAAATTCTGGTGAATAATTAGTGTTCGTTAGTTTAAGTTTGAGCTACTATACGTAATTTATATGCCAAACGATTACAAGTAATATAAAAATATTATTCGGGTGAAATCCGACAATAAACTGTACGACTCGTGAAAAATACATGAAGATGAGCTAGATCAACTTTACATACACGGCAAGGTAATGTTAAGCCAATCAATTCTATTAAGAAAACACGGCTAGCAGCTTGAGTTTTTTGAATATAATAAAATAGATAATATAACCAGTTAGAAAGTAAGGAGAAAACAATGTTTCATATAGTAAATTTAAGATTAGGAATGAATGATATCAATGCATTAGTTAACACGTATGACAGCGATAAAAATCAAATTCTGCCGTTTATAAATACAAGAGGAGAATTAAAGGCGGATTACTTATTCAATAATTTTCTCCCTAATTGGGG
>NZ_LZGZ01000234.1:0-2445 GCF_001690515.1 Gilliamella sp. Fer4-1
GGGCTTGCCTCAGCTATTCAAGCACATGATCATGGGGCAAAGGTTGTTATTGTTGAGCAAATGCCGGTGATTGGTGGTAATACTAATAAAGCTTCGGCAGGTATGAATGCTGCGGAAACTAAATTCCAAAGACTCAAAGGCATTGTCGATAGTAAAGAGCTTTTTTATAAAGAAACTATGGCAGGTGGAAAAAATAAAAATAATCCTAACTTATTACGATACTTTGTTGAAAATGCACCAGAGGCTATCGATTGGTTAGATAATAATGATATTGAATTAAGTGGTATTACAACCACAGGGGGAATGAGCATCGATCGAACCCATCGCCCAGAAAGCGGGGCGGCAGTTGGTGGTTTTTTAATTAGTGGTCTAGTTAAAAATATCAATAAGCGTGGTATTGAAGTTATGTTAGATACTGCGGTTACTGAAATTGTCACGGAGAACAATAAAGTCATTGGCGTTAAAATTTCCGAAGAAGATGGCTCAACTCGCGTGATAAAAACTAAGGCCGTTATTATCGCAACAGGTGGATTTAGTGCTAATACTGCCATGGTTGAAAAATATCGCCCTGATCTTAAAGGTTTTGTTACCACCAATCATAAAGGTGCAACGGGTTCTGGCATTATGATATTGGAAAAACTTGGGGCTGGAACTGTTGATATGGGGGAAATCCAAATTCATCCAACAGTAGAACAAACATCGTCTTACTTGATTTCTGAATCTATTCGAGGTGGTGGGGCGATACTCGTATCGCAAAAAGGCCAACGATTTGTTAATGAGCTTGATACCCGAGATAAAGTATCAGCAGAAATTATTCATTTACCTGAACATTATGCTTATATCTTATTTGATCAACAAGTTCGTGATGAAAATAAATCGGTGGAAGAATATGTCTCAAATCAGCTGGTCACTCAAGCAAATACTCTTGAAGAATTAGCACAAGAGTTATCAATTGATAGTCGCACATTAGCTAACACAGTAGCGCGCTATAATCAGTTTGCCATTACTAAGCACGATCAGGACTTTGGCCGAACAACGGGCATACGTCATCCTATAGAAAAAGCACCTTTTTATGCAATAAAAATTGCCCCAGGTGTTCACCATACTATGGGCGGTGTGACTATCAATACTCAAACACAAGTTTTAGATGCTAATAAAAATGTCATTCAAGGTGTTTTTGCCGCAGGCGAAGTTGTGGGGGGAATACATGGAGCAAACCGAATAGGTGGTAATGCGGTTGCAGATATCATTATTTTCGGTATGCAAGCAGGTAAAAAAGCTGCCCATTATATAAAAAGTTAATTGAGTTGTAGCGATTTGGGTCTTGTTTAGTATGTTAAGGTCGAGTTATAAATATACTCAAACTTTAATGGGAACAACGGTGTCATTAACGCTTATAGAGCCTAATGACACCGTTGCACAGGCCGTTTTTGACAGCATTAAATTGCTTGAAGATAAGTTGACTGTAAATAGGTTAATATCAGAAGTCATGTCAATCAATTTTGCTGCGGGCAGTCACCCTGTTACTGTGAGTCGCTCGGTATTTTCTTTGATTGAACAAGCACAAAAAGTCAGTTTGCATTTCAATAGCTGCTTTAATTTTGCCATTGGTCCTTTAGTTAAACTTTGGAAAATTGGTTTCAACGGGCAACAAGTTCCACCAGCAAAATTGATTAAACAGCGGTTATTGTTAACAGATCCTAATAATATTGAGCTAGATACAAATAATCGTTCTGTTTTTTTGAAAAAATTCGGCATGGAAATTGATTTAGGCGCAATTGCTAAGGGGTATATTGCCGATGTTGCCAAATTAATTTTACATAAATATCAAGTTTATCAAGGTATTATTAATTTAGGTGGTAACGTATTAACTTTAGGTAGCCCTTTAACCAATGAAAACAGCTATTGGCATGTGGGGCTAAAAAAACCATTTGCAACTGATGATAAGTTATCAGGAGTTATTAAAGTTAAAAATAAGTCTGTTGTAACATCGGGGATTTATGAACGTTTTTTTATACAAAACAATCATCTTTATCATCACATATTAGATCCCAAGACAGGTTATCCATTAGATAATGAACTAGACAGTGTGACAGTAATATCCAACTCTTCATTAGAAGGTGATATTTACTCAACGGTATTTTATGGATGGGGACTTGATAACAGCAGAAAATATTTACAAAAGCATCAAAACTTATCAGCTATATTTTTGTTAAAAAATAAAACAATAGCATTAATAAACCCAGATAATTTTGTTTTTCAACTAATTGACACTCAGTACAAAATAATCACCGATTAATCAACAGGCTTAGCATCAAAAAATGATAAAAATAACGATTATATTAGATCTTTGTTTTTACTGTTTTAATTTAATAACAGCTTAGTTTTGATAAAAAAACAGTCAGAAAAACCATTGATTTTATTAAGGTTTTTTCTGGGTGGATT
>NZ_LZGZ01000235.1:0-9964 GCF_001690515.1 Gilliamella sp. Fer4-1
ACCTGCCCAATAAACACATAATCATTACCGTCTTTAGCCCAAATGCTGCCTTGCTGTGCCATTAAGGTATTACCATAAAGCTTTTCAGAGCGCATATTGCGTGCAGTCTGTTCGCTAATAGGAGCAATCCATTCTCCAACTGCCATTGTAATTAATACGAGCGGTAATGCTGTTTTCATAACCGCAAGGGCAATTTTGAAACGACTAAAGCCTGACGTTTCCATCACAATTAGTTCACTGCGTGATGCCAATAAGCCTAAACCAATTAAAGCCCCCAATAATGCTGCCATAGGAAAGAAAACTTCTAAGTCTTTTGGCGCCATTAAAAAGGTATAAACACCAACAGAAAACGCATCATAATCAACTTTTATTTTTCGAAGTTGATCTATAAAACGAATAATACCCGACAGACTAATCAGCAGAAAAAGGCTAACACCAATGGTACTTAAAATAGTTTTACCAATATAACGATCTAAAATCGAAAACACACTTTTCTCCTTAAGATGCCGAATATTTCAAGCGAAGTTTACGCATAAATAGATTATCCCAACAATTTAAAATGAGTGCCAATACAAAATATCCTAAATTTAACGTATAAAACCACAATTCAGGATCTAATCGGCCTTTCCCTGCATTAGCCTTAATTGAACTAGCTGACAGAAAATAAACCAAATAAAGCAGTAACGCTGGAAAAACTTGAGCTAGGCGCCCTTGGCGTGGGTTAGATACGCTCAGAGGAATAACTAAAAATGCCATCAAAGGCACCGAAATAATCAATGTTATTCGCCAATAAAATTCTGCATTGGCTTTAGGGGTATTAAGATTTGTAAGTTCAGACAATCCCAACTGTTGAACATTGGTTTTATCGACCTCTTCAGTAATATTGAGTTCTTTGGGTTTAATGATACCTAAATAATTATGAAAGTTTGAGATCCGAAAATCTTTTAATTGCGCTGTACCTTCATAACGGTTGGCATTTTCAAGCTTAATGATTTGATTGCCTTCATCATCATGGCCTGTTTTACCCTTATTGGCAAGAATGATCGATGGTCGTTGATTAGCTTTGGGATTGATTTGCGCAATAAATACGTTTTCTAGGTTATTATTATCAACATTACCAATATAAATCACTGAATTACCATCTGGCGTTTGTTGAAATTGCCCCGCTAATAACCCCGCTAAACTCGGGTTTATTTTCGCATTTGCAAGTAGCTGATCTTGCTTAACGTTAGACCAAGGACCAAACCAAAGTGCATTCAGCGCTGTCAATATGCAGGTTAGAATGCAGAGAAAAAGCACCACTTGATAAGTTAAATTCTTTTTAATGCCACAAGCATACATAGCGACCATTTCACTGTCAGAATAAAGTCGCCCAAAGACCACAAGTACGCCTAAAAAAAGACTTAGCGGTAAAATAAGATCAGCCATATTTGACACGCCCAAAACTAATAATGGCATAATTAATTCTCGGGGAATCGAACCATCAATAGCGCTTGACAGAATTCTGATTAATTTTTGAGAAAAGAAAATCAGCAATAAAATAAATAGAATTGCTCCTTGGGTTTTCAATGTCTCTTTAACTAAATATCGACGAATTATCACAACTTACCTATATATGTTGGCATAAAATCTGACTATTATAATCTGATTTGAGCGCTTTTAGTTATCTTTTTGTTGCTATCCAATAACGAAGCGATAGAATATTCATTATCTTTATCAATTCATAAACGAGAAACACCATGGAATTTCAAATAAAAAACAGTGCTATTATCACCAAGCAAAAAGCAGAGTGTTTAGTTATTTCAATTGCTTCAGGAAAAAATCAGTCCGATTTTGTTAAAGATATTGACAACTCAACCCATGGTTTAGTTAGCCAACTCATTAAATCGGGTGACATAAGCAGTGAATTGGGTAGAACTACGTTACTCTATGCCAACAGCAACAATTTAAAACAAAAATTGTTATTTGTCGGTTGTGATAAAGCCAAAAATTTTGATTTGTCACAAGCCAAAAAGGTGGTTCAAGCAGTCATAAAAGAAGTCCTTGCCAAAAAAATCAAAAATATTGCATGGGATTTGTTAACAATTAATGAAGCCAATAGTGCTCAAATCGCTAAACAATTACCGCAAATTGTTAGCGATATTACTTATCAATTTGGTGAATTTAAAACGACTAAAGCGCCTGTACCAAGTTTAACTAATGTGACATTATTCACTCACAACGAAAATGAGTTACCACAGTTAGCTAGTAATTTGTTACAAGGTCAAATTATTGCTGATGCGATTGTCACAACAAAAAACATTGCCAATATGCCATCAAACGTTTGTAACGCAAAATACTTAGCCGATCAAGGTAAACAACTCGGCAAATTACACTCGTCATTAAAGGTCTCCTGCCTTGGTGAAGATGAGTTGGCAAAATTAAGCATGAATGCTTATTTAGCCGTCGGGCGTGGTTCAGAAAATGAATCAATTATGACCATTATTGAATATACAGGAGCAAAAGACAAACAAGCCAAACCTTATGTATTAGTCGGCAAAGGGCTTACTTTTGATTCTGGTGGCATATCTCTCAAACCATCGGCAGGTATGGATGAAATGAAATATGATATGTGTGGTGCAGCGACGGTATATGGCGTTATGCAAGCTGTAGCTGAATTAAAATTGCCAATTAATGTCGTAGGTATTATGGCAGGTTGCGAAAATATGCCAGATGGCAACAGTTATCGACCTGGTGATATATTAACGACAATGTCTGGTACCACTGTTGAAGTAATTAACACCGATGCTGAAGGTCGTTTAGTGTTATGTGATGCTTTAACTTATGTTGAACGTTATAATCCAAAAGCGGTTATTGATATTGCTACTTTAACGGGAGCTTGTATTGTTGCATTGGGGCATCACTATACAGGCGTAATGGGCAATAATGATCAATTGATAGCACAACTTGTTTCCGCTTCTCAAAAAGCAGGTGACAAAGCATGGGCATTACCGATTGATAATGACTTCCAAGAACAAATTAAATCTACATGTGCCGATATTGTAAATGCAGGTGGTCGAGATGGGGGCACTATTACTGCTGCGTGCTTTTTATCACGCTTTACCGAAAAATATCAATGGGCGCATTTAGATATTGCCGGCACAGCATGGAGCTCAGGTGCAAAAAAAGGTGCAACAGGGCGCCCTGTTGCGATGTTGATTCAATACTTACTAGACCAATAAATTGAGCGTTGATCTAATGAAAAAAGTCATCTTCTACTTACTTGAAAATCAAACACAAGCCGACGAATCGGGCATTTTGTTTTTTGAGAAGTTAGCATGTCAAAAAATTGTTGAAGCATGGCACGCGAATCAGCGCGTGCAAGTTGCTTGTCAAGATCAGGCTCAGGCCGAACGAATCGATGAATACCTTTGGCAACTCGAAACGGATAATTTTGTTCCTCATAATTTGGCTGGAGAAGGGATGAAAGGCGGATCGCCGGTTGAAATTAGTTGGCCACAAAAACGGAGTAGCGCAAGCCGTCAGTTGCTGATTAATTTACAAGAGCAGTTTCCCGAATTTGCTGGTGTCTATCGTGATATTATCGATTTTGTGCCAACCGATGAGCGACTAAAGTCGCTCGCAAGGGTTAGGTATAAGTTATATAAAGAGGCTGGTTTTAATCTTAAAACGATTCCGATAATTTGTGACTAAAAAAGTATCTTATTAATTTATTTTTGTTTTTTGTTATCAATAAAAACCTCAATAAAATCAATGTCTTTTCTGGCGGTTTTTTGATGGCGATTAACAAGATACCGAACAATCGACAATCGTTTTAAACTTGTTTTATCAATTCATTAAAATGAATCACCATAACGAATTTAAATCGTTTATAAAAAGTTTTTTGCAAATTTCATCTGGTTTTTCTTTTGTTAAGCAAGGCGGTATGTTCTATTTTTTTAGTGTCACGCTCATTTCAATACTTAATAATAACTACCGGCAACTAGTGCAATGTTATATCGCTAGTTAACCTAAAAATAGATAAAACCCATCATTAATCTAAACGCCTTTTATGTCATAAAAGCGGGTATTAGTCAAAGTTAACAGCGTTAACTATTGTTGATGCTATTTGTTTAAGGCCGGAAATATACTAGCAATTGAGAAAAATTCGCAAATTGAATAAAAATATTAGGCGAAATGATTTTTACCGAAAATAATGACCACCGAAGTAAATAGTGCTTGAAAATGAAAAAGAGCACCTTGTGTAACCATTTTTATTATTGTCCGTTTAAAGACTATTTTGCCAGTTTATGGTATGATTAGCGCCAAATTCAATGGCAATAATGCGTTATGGTGATTATGAGTTATCAAGTTCTGGCACGCAAATGGCGACCAAAATCATTTTTCGAAGTTGTTGGGCAGCAACATGTCCTTAAAATTCTGTCTAATGCGCTTTCACTTGGACGTGTCCATCACGCTTATTTGTTTTCTGGTACTCGTGGTGTAGGTAAAACGTCGATTGCCCGTTTATTGGCTAAGGGTTTGAACTGCGAAACGGGTATAACAGCCACTCCTTGTGGTGTATGTGATAATTGTCGTGATATTGAGCTAGGTCGATTTGTTGACCTTTTGGAAATTGATGCCGCATCACGTACTAAAGTTGAAGATACACGTGAAATACTTGATAATATCCAATATTTGCCAACAAAAGGTCGATTTAAAGTTTATTTGATTGACGAAGTGCATATGTTGTCGCGCAGTAGTTTTAATGCGCTACTAAAAACCTTAGAAGAGCCTCCTGAGCATGTTAAGTTTTTATTAGCGACCACCGATCCGCAAAAATTACCCATTACGATATTATCGCGCTGTTTGCATTTACATTTAAATGTGCTTGATACGGCTTTAATTAGCCAACAACTTGAGCATATTTTACAATTAGAACAAATCAGTAGTGATCCCAAAGCGATTGGCTTATTAGCAAAAGCAGCTAACGGCAGTATGCGTGATGCTTTGAGTTTGACTGATCAAGCGATTGCTCTTGGCAATGGTATCATTGATGCAAAATCAGTGGCAATAATGCTTGGCACACTTGATAAATCGATTCCATTTGCTCTTGTTGAGGCAATGCATAATGGTAATGGCAATGCCTTAATGCAACAGATTGAAGCGGCAGCTATGCAAGGTGCAAATTGGGATCATTTATTAGCTGAAACAATTACACTGTTGCACCAAATTGCTTTATTGCAAGTAGTACCAACGGCACTTGGTGATTATACTGATAATGAAGAGCGCATCCGTTTTTTAGCACAATCTATGGCGCCAAATGATGTACAACTTTTTTATCAAATTCTATTGATGGGGCGTAAAGAACTAAGTTTTGCACCTGATAAAAAAATTGGCGTGGAAATGAGCTTTTTACGTGCTTTAGCTTTTATACCAAAGTCGGTTGATGCTGTTACACCATCAGTAATGCTACGAACTGCGAGTAATACGCAGCAACCAGAGTCAACCCAAGCACAACCTAAGAGTAATCAACAATCGCAAACACAACAACCTAAAAATAATGTTGAGCAGGTTACATCTCAACAACGTTCGTCACATGCAGTAACAAGTTCGAGTTTACCACCAAAGTTACAAACCGAAGAACAAAAAAAGAACGATTCAATGGCAGATGTTGTTCCTTTAAAAGCGGAACCAACTGCTGATGTAAAAACGAAAACGGTTGATTTAGCGATTCCTGATGATGCTCCGTCGATGACTAAAAGCATTTTAGAAATGCGTATGCAGCTAATCAAAGAGGAACAAAATTCAAAAAAGTCTGAATCGGTTGATGTAAATCAACCTAAAAAACGAGTAGTTAATGAGCCACTGACGCGAATTAAACAGAATATTCAGCAACCAGTAAATGAGGTTAGCGCAGATCCCCATAATACGGATCACGATGATAGTAAAGAAGAAATCACTGCTGAAAATTATCAATGGCAAGCTAGTGGTTTAATTGCTATGAAGGAAGAATTGGTTATTGATACTAAGGCCTTTCGTGAATCGCTTAACGGCGACAAAACCCCCGAAATGACCCAAAAACTGATTACAGAAATGGCGCAAAAAAATGCTTGGTGTGCCGAAATTGAGCAATTGAATTTGCCACCGTTGCTTAAACAAATTGTGGTTAATGCCGTTTTTCAACAAGTGGATGATAATACTATTGTGTTACGTGTGCGCTCGGCAGTTAAGCATTTAATTAATTCGGCAAATAACGTAGCTAAAGTGCAAAAGGCGCTTTGTGAACAACGTAAGCAAGAACTTGATGTAAAAATCATTATTGATGACAATCAATATGATAAAACACCATTGGAAATGCGCGAAGCATTGTATCAACAAAAATTAGCACAAGCTAAAATAATCATTGCTGAAGATCCCAAAGTGGCAACAATTTGCCGATATTTTGACGCTAAGATTGATGAGACAAGTGTTCGTCCTGTATAATACAGCGATATTTTTTTAACGAGGAATAATTATGTTTTCAGGTGGAAAAGGTGGCTTGGGCAATTTAATGAAACAAGCCCAACAAATGCAAGCAAAAATGCAACAAGCGCAAGAAGAGATCGCCAAATTGGAAGTTACTGGCGAGTCTGGTGCCGGCTTAGTCAAAGTTACGATTAATGGTGCACACAGTTGTAAGCGTGTTGAAATTGATCCATCACTTATGGCTGATGATGATAAAGAAATGTTAGAAGATCTTATTGCTGCTGCTTATAATGATGCAGCGCGTCGTTTAGATACAGCACAGAAAGAACGTATGGCGCAAGTTACTGGCGGCATGCAATTACCGCCAGGTTTTAAAATGCCATTCTAAGATAACGCATTAATTTTGCGATTTATGTTGCCGACATAGTCAACAAATGTCGGCAATATTATTTTATTGCCTGTCTATTTATACAGTTTTTCTTTATTATTTTTTTGCTATCGGGTAAACTACGCTTAATTATTTGCTGATTTATTACGCTTTATTATTAAGGATATATTGTGATTGGTCGTTTACGAGGCACTATTATTGAAAAACAACCCCCAAAAGTACTGATTGAAGTTGGCGGTGTCGGTTATGATGTATTTATGCCGATGACCTGTTTTTATGAATTACCCGAAAATGGGCAAGAAGTTATTGTGTTAACCCATTTTGTAGTTCGTGAAGATGCTCAAGTATTGTATGGCTTTAATCAAGATCAAGAGCGTGAGCTATTTCGTGAGCTAATAAAAGTCAATGGAGTAGGACCTAAATTAGCGTTAGCCATTTTATCAGGTATGTCCGCAGGGCAATTTATTAGCGCTGTTGAGCAAGGTGAAATTAAAACCTTAGTAAAACTACCCGGTGTAGGTAACAAAACAGCTGAACGGTTAATTGTGGAAATGAAAGATCGTATTAAACGGTTTGGAGAACAATCATCAAGCGCTAGCACCGCTATTGAAACAAATAGTGTTCAAAAATCGGCTAATCAAATTGAAAGCGAGGCGGTTTCAGCTCTAATTGCACTTGGTTATAAACCGCAAGAAGCCAGTCGTATCATTAATAAAGTCATTAACCCAGATATGGATTGTGAAACACTGATTCGTGAAGCCTTAAAATCGGCATTGTAAATAGGGATTTATTATGATTGAAGCGGATCGTTTGATCGCCCCACAAGTACAAAAAGAAGAAGAATCGTTAGATCGTGCTATTCGCCCCAAATATTTGGACGAATACATCGGCCAACCACAAGTGCGCGAACAAATGAAGATTTTTATTCAAGCAGCTAAACAACGTAGTGATGCGCTCGATCATGTGCTTATATTTGGTCCGCCTGGGCTTGGTAAAACCACGTTAGCTAACATTGTAGCGAACGAAATGAATGTTAATTTACGTACTACATCTGGTCCTGTTTTAGAAAAAGCGGGCGATTTAGCCGCTATGCTAACCAATTTAGAGCCTAACGATGTATTGTTTATTGATGAAATTCATCGCCTATCACCTGTAGTTGAAGAAATTTTATACCCAGCGATGGAAGATTACCAACTAGATATTATGATTGGCGAAGGGCCTGCGGCACGTTCGATCAAAATTGATCTTCCTCCCTTTACATTAATTGGTGCAACAACGCGAGCTGGTTCGTTGACTTCGCCACTGAGAGATCGCTTTGGTATTGTACAACGTCTTGAATTTTATCGTGTTGAGGATTTGGAATATATTGTTAGTCGCAGTGCCAAATTTTTAGGCATGGATCTGTCAGATGAAGGGGCTTATTTGATTGCCAAACGTTCACGTGGTACTCCTCGAATTGCTAATCGCCTTTTGCGTCGTGTGCGCGATTATGCTGATGTAAAGTCCAAAGGTGTTATCGATAAAAAAATCGCTACCCAAGCACTGGATATGCTTGATGTTGATAACGAAGGTTTTGATTATATGGATCGCAAATTATTGCTTACTATTATCGAAAAATTTATGGGTGGGCCTGTTGGCTTAGATAATATTGCGGCGGCAATTGGCGAAGAGCGCGAAACGATCGAAGACGTGCTTGAACCGTTTTTAATCCAACAAGGTTATATCCAAAGAACCCCTCGTGGCAGAATTGCAACGCCACATGCGTACCGCCATTTTGGCATTATTCAGGATAATTAGCCCAGTGTGTCAATAAATGTATATTAGCAAAAAGCACAATGATTTGATGATTTGCGCTTTTTATTACGGATATTTTATTGCGATTTCAGCTTAACCAAGTTCTTTTTCGGTAAAAATACCACTAAATAAGTCAGTACTTAAATAGCGTTCGCCAGAAGAAGGCAAAATGACAACAATGGTTTTATTTGCATTTTCAGGTAATTTAGCTAAACGATCGGCTGCAAAAACCGCAGCACCAGACGATATGCCTGCTAAAATGCCTTCTTTTTCCATTAATATACGAGCGGTATCAATAGCATCTTCGTTAGAAACTTTTTCGACCAAATCGATTAAACTTAAATCTAGATTTTCAGGAATAAAACCAGCCCCAATACCCTGAATTTTATGCGGTCCTGGCTTGATTGATTCACCTGCTAGCGCCTGAGTAATTACGGGTGAATTAGTTGGCTCAACGGCGACTGCAGTAATATTTTTACCTTGCGTTTTTTTGATATAACGTGTTACACCAGTGAACGTACCACCAGTTCCAATACCAGCAACAAACACATCGATTTGACCATCGGTATCATTCCAAATTTCAGGACCAGTGGTTTTTTCGTGAATTTCAGGGTTAGCTGGGTTACTAAATTGTTGAAGCATGATATTTTTTTGTGGATTACTGGCAACAATTTCTTCGGCTTTATCAATGGCACCTTTCATACCTTTTGATGCTTCAGTCAATACTAAGTTGGCACCTAAAGCTTTTAACAGCTTTCTGCGTTCAATACTCATGCTTTCAGGCATAGTTAATGTTAGCTTATAACCACGAGCTGCAGCGACAGCCGCAAGTGCAATACCCGTATTACCGCTGGTCGGCTCAATTAATTCAACATCTGAAGTTAATAAACCACGCTTTTCCGCATCCCAAATCATATTCGATGCAATACGACACTTCACGCTAAAACTTGGATTACGTGATTCGGCTTTGGCTAAAATATTACCATGACCAAAGTGTTTTAAACGAACAAGTGGGGTATGACCAATAGTTTGCGAATTATCATCAAATATTTTGCTCATTATCATTTCCTTATTTAGTCACAGTCAGATAGGCGACAGCCATCTGTCTGGTTACTTAATCATATTCGCTATTATAAATCTATCTTAAAAAGATGGTACTAATTAATTAGTATAATGATATTCATTTAAGCTATAAGCAGGAAAATGGCTTTTTATCAAAAAGCTAAAAGCATATTTTGGTGCGAATAAAGGTTTAATAAAAATTCGATGCCAAAATAAAACTTTAATAAAATCAATAGGTTTTCTGAATGATTTTTATGTGTAAAATGAACTGAT
>NZ_LZGZ01000236.1:0-9364 GCF_001690515.1 Gilliamella sp. Fer4-1
AATAATAATAAAATATGAGGTGGGAGGTGGACAAAGTATGGCATTAGTAAAACATTTAGCTATATTTAGCCTATTGTTAGCTTTAGCGGGGTGTGACAATAAAGAAACAGAACAAACAGCAAATGCAGAGCAATCATCACCGCAATTAGCAACAGAAGTTATTGATAACAGCAACACGACCAAAATTGGTGAGCCTAATGAAAATAATAAAATAGCGCAAGATCAATCACCAACAACGGTTTTTAATCCCACACCAGAATTAATCGAAAAATATCATGGTAAGGCCTTAACGGTCATAGATAGTTCCGAAACCATTCTGGATGGTTCTAGCACGTTGGTTGTAACCTTTTCTGTTCCTTTAAATCCTAATCTTAATTTTTCTAATTTGCTTCGTCTAGTTGATAAAAAAATGGGTAATGTTGATGGAGCTTGGGAGCTGTCAGATAATGGACTCGAATTAAGACATCGATACCTTGAACCCAACCGTGAATTAGAGCTCACTATCGATAAAATGTTAGTTGCAATTAATGGTAACAGCTTAAAAGAAGTCTACCAAACCGAATTTAAAACTCAAGATCGCCAGCCGTTTGTTGGTTTTGCCAATAGTGGTGTTTTATTGCCTAGCAAATCAATGAGTGGTTTACCGATTACTACGCTTAATGTTAATAAAATTGATGTTAACTTCTTTAAAATTAAACCTGAACATTTATCGGATTTTATTTCTGATTATGGGTTTATTAATCAAATAACAAGTTGGAACTCAAATAATATCAATAAATTTGCTGATTTAGTTTATTCATCTCGCTTTGATCTTAACCCTAAACGTAATTTTCAAGAAACGGTATTGCTTGACTTATCCTCAATTTCTCAATTACAGCAAGAAGGTATTTATTTTGCCGTTATGAATCAAGCGGGAACTTACAATTATTCCAACCCTACATCACTATTTTCGATTAGCAATATTGGTATTGCTGTTCATGCGTATGAAAATGGTAAATTATCAGTGCTTACGCATGCACTAGACAATGGTCAGCCTCTTGGCGATGTTGACATATTGATTTTATGTAATAAAAGCATTCGAGAGAGCAATAAAAACTGTTCCACCATTTTAGCTAAAACTGATGCAGACGGTTATGCTGAAGTAACCTTACCAAAAGGTATGGATTATGCTTTACTTACCGCAAATAAAGGGCAACAAATTTCTTTTGTAAATTTAGATCGTAATGCATTAAATTTAAGCAAGTATAACTTAGTCGGTTCGGCTTTTTATCAAAAACAGCTATTTGTTTTTGGCGCTCGTGATTTATATCGCCCTCAAGAAACGGTTTATTTTAATGCGCTTTTACGTGATGCTAATGGTAAGCCATTGCCAACCCAACCTATTGTGGTTGATGTTATGTTACCTGATAATCAAATTGTTGAAAATTTTACTATCAATGCTAAAGCTGACTCAAATGGCTTATATCAGTGGCAATATGTTATTCCTGCTAATGCAGCAACAGGTAAATGGGCTTTTCGTTTTAATCTAGGTGATGATAACTACCGTTATGCCGGGTTTCATGTGGAAGAATTTTTGCCAGAACGCATGGCAATGGAAATTACAACCACATCAGACAAGCCGGTTATCTTGGATAAGAATGTTAGTTTTAATGTTAAAGGTTGGTATCTTTATGGTGCTCCAGCAATAGGTAATAACTTAGAAGGTCATGTTTATCTCAAAAAAGCAGATTCAATTGCTAACTTAGCCAATTATAAAATTGGACGTGTGACTGATGATAATCTTGATCGCCAACTTGATAATATTGACATGGTTCTGGATAAAAATGGGATTGCACAAGTTGGCATTGATACTAGCGATTGGGGTAAATTAAGCTCTCCAATTAAAGTTATTTTACAAGCAAGTTTGCTTGATTCTGGTGGACGCCCTATTACACGTTATGCAAGCCAAACAATTTGGCCAACTGAAAAAATGCCTGTGGTACGTGCGTTGTTTTCTCAATCGCTTTATTATGATTGGTCAACAGATCGTTATGAAAATAGTCCCACAGTTGATAAAGGCGCTAATGCTGAATTTGAAGTTGCCTATGTCAATACTGACGGAAAAAAGCTAGCATCAAATCATTTAAAAGCAAAAATTATTCGTGAACGTCGCAACTATTATTGGAGTTGGTCTGACGATGCAGGGTGGCACCAAGAATCTAATTTCAATGAATTTGTTGTTCAAGAACAACCACTAACTATTGATGAAAATGGTACAGCTAAAGTAAGTTATCAAACAGAGGATTATGGGTCTTATCGTATTGAAATTGTTGATACTACAAATAATATTAGCAGTAGTTTACGTTTTCGAAGTGGTTACAATTGGGAAGATAACACAAATGGCACAAATGCTGTTCGGCCTGATCAAGTTAAACTAAGCCTTGATAAAACTGCTTATTCAGTTGGTGATACCGCTAAAGTACGAGTACAAGCTCCTGTTGCTGGATCAGGCTATATTTCACTTGAAACTAATGACGGAATGTTATGGAAAAAAGATATTGCTGTTGATGACCAAGGCCTAGATGTTGAGATACCAATTAAAGACTGGGGGCGCCATGATATTTATATTAATGCGATGATCATTCGACCATCAACTGATGCTGCTGTACAAACAATTAAACGAGCAATTGGTTTACTTTATTTGCCAATTGACACGTCAAATCGTCAATTAACCGTGAGCCTTGACGTTCCGCAAAAAACAGAGCCAGAAAAAACAATTCCAATTAAAGTTAAAATAGATAAAAACGCAATACAACAAGATCACAAAGTAACCGTATTGGTTTCAGCCGTTGATTCGGGGGTATTGAACATTACTGGTTTTGCAACACCTGACCCATACAGCGCATTCTTAGGGCGTAAACGCTATAATGTTGATCTTTACGATGTATATGGCAAATTGATTGAAGGCAAAGGGCGTAATGTAAATATAAGTTTTGGGGGGGATGCTTTACTCGGCGCAGAGAGTACGGGGGGTAAAACACCATTAACTGACGTCAATATTGTTGCCCAGCAATTGCAAACTATCGAACTGAACAATGAAGGTGAGGGGGTTGTTAATCTTACTTTACCTGATTTTAATGGCGAATTGCGCATAATGGCTCAAGCATGGGATGATAGCCGTTTTGGTAAAGCAGAACAAACTATGATAGTTGCTTCACCAGTAATTGCAGAGCTATCCACTCCGCGATTTTTATCTGGTGGCGATCAAGCCACATTAGCGCTAAATCTTCATAATTTAACCGAAAAAAAACAAACAATACAGCTTGAAGTTTCAACAGGAGGTTTGATTTTTCAAAATTCGGTAAACACTACAGCAATAACTTTAGAAAGCAAGCAAAGGCAGATTATTCAATTGCCTGTTGTTGCTAATTATGGCTATGGGCAAGGATCTATAACAATTAATGTTAAAGGGATTTTGTTAGATGATGGTTCAAATTACCAAATCAAACGTTCATGGCATGTAGGCGTTAGACCTGCTTATGCTGCGACCACAAAATACTATGCGGCAGCAATAAATGGTGGTGACAGCTGGGTTTTACCTGAAGATAGTATTGCCGAAATGATTGAAAATACGGTTGATGGTAAATTGATTGTATCAAATCAACCACCGCTGAATATAGCTCAGTATATCAAGTCGTTATTGTCCTATCCGTATGGCTGTTTAGAACAGACTATTAGTAGCTTAATGCCATCATTATATGCAAACCAAGAACAGCTGGCTGCATTAGGAATCAAAACTGAATCGGATACCAAACGTCGCGAAAAAGTACAAGCAGGGATTTCTCAAATATTATCAATGCAACGTAATGATGGTAGTTTTGGTTTATGGACTAAAGATAGTGCAGAAGATCATTGGTTAACCGTGTATGCGACCGACTTTTTATTGCAAGCTAAAGAGCGTGGTTATAATGTTAATAATGCTGCACTTGATGCGGCTATTTCTCGTATTAACCAATATATTTATGATGTGAATGTATTTAATAGTTTACAAAACTATAATGATAATTCACAAGTAAGTGACTACACGCAATTTGCAACTAAAGCTTATGCTTTAGTTGTACTAACCAAACAAAATAAAATCACTGTACCTGTACGTAATGAAATTAATAAAATGTATCAACAGATCACCGAAAGCGATTTTAAGGTGTTTTCGCCGTTGCCAGTTGCTCAATTAGCATTATCAGCCAAACTTGCAGGTTTTGAAAATATCTATAACAGCTTAATGCCACAAGTATTTACAAAAAGTTACGACAATCAATATCCTTGGCTTGGAGAGTATGGCAGTGCAGTTCGTGATAATGCGTTAATTTTAGCTTTATTGATTGAAAACAAGTTGAGTATTGATAAACAAGCTGACTACTTAATCCATTTATCTGATTTACTCAATGATACTCGCTATTTTTCAACCCAAGAGCTTAGTGCATTATTTGTGGCGGGTTGGTCATTGGATCAATATAAATCTTCAAAGCAATTTAATGTTACAATTAATAAACAGAGCAATGATGTAGATACTAGCTTATCACGCTCACTCGATTTTGCTAATTTAGCAAATGGATTAACGATTTCGAATCCAGAAAATGCACAGCCACTTTATATTAAATTGACCGTTTCTGGTTATGGTAAAAAACCCCCTGCGCCAACAAGTGATGAAAATAAATTAACAATTAATCGCTCTTATTATGATTTAAAAGGAAATAAAATCCAACCTGATCAGATGAAAGTAGGTGATTTAATGGTGGTTTTATTAGATGTCAACGCTCATAAAGAAGCTATTCATGATGCATTAATCGTTGATTTCTTACCTGCTGGACTTGAAATAGAAAATCAAAATCTAACTAACAGTAGTGTCAGCTTACAGGCGATCCCTGAATTAGCCAACCTATTGAAAGATGATGATAGTAATGATATTAAATATCAAGAATTCCGTGACGATAGATTTGTTGCTGCGGTTGATATCAATCATTATGTGAGTGAAGATTCTTATCGTTCACGGGTAGCTTACTTAGTTCGGGCTGTAACAGCTGGTAATTATAGGATTCCGTATCCTTATGTTGAATCAATGTACCACCCAGATAGATTCGCTGTTGGTCAATCGCTTAACTTCATGTCTATTGTTGAACGCAAATCAGAATCGAATAATGCCGAGCAATAATAGCATTGGTATTAGAATTGATTAATAAAATACAAACAAAACGATGATCCGCTAACGAAAGTTAGCGGCACCATTTTATATTGAACCATAGATTTTTTGAGGCTTTTTGACAAAAATGAAAAAGCGCCTGCTAAAAATTCTGGCTTTATTGCTTTTTGTAATCCTACTATTAGTTGGTATTTTTTTTGTTGCCGATTGCTTATTTCCAATATCAATAGCAAAACAAAAAAACACACAAACAATTCTTGCACAAGATGGCACTCCGCTTTGGCGATTTGCTGACGAAAACGGTGTGTGGCGATATCCTATCAAATTAGATGAAGTGCCCAATGATTATCTTGATGCTTTATTAAATTATGAAGATCGCTATTTTTATCATCATTTTGGCGTTAACCTAGCATCATTACTGCGCGCAGCTTGGCAAAATATTACCAATAAAAAAATTATTTCAGGTGGTAGTACTATTTCAATGCAGGTTGCAAGGCTGCTTTACCCTCACGATCGCACCATGATAGGTAAGCTGAAACAAGTGTTTAGAACGCTACAACTTGAGTTGCACTTCAAAAAAGATGAAATTTTAACTTTATATATTAACCACGCACCATTTGGTGGCACAATTGAAGGTTTAGGTGCTGCCAGTTGGTCATATTTTGGTAAAGCACCAAAAACATTAACGCGTAGCGAAAGTGTCTTATTAGCTATATTGCCTCAAGCTCCTAGTCGTTTGCGCCCAGATAGATACCCTGAAAGAGCCAAAAAAGCTCGAGATAAAGTTCTAACAAGATTGTCTCAATACCAAATATGGTCGCCCGATATGATAAAGCAAGTTCAAAAAGAAGAAGTCTGGGTTTATCCACGTAAAAAGCCACAGCTTGCGCCTTTATTAGCTCGTAGACTCAGTCAACAATACCCTAATATTGACATTATTCATTCAAATATTGATCTATCTCTTCAATATAATCTTGAAGATATTGCTAGAAATCGAAAAAACCAGTTACCACCTAAAACTTCACTTGCTATTTTAGTTGTCGATCATACCGATATGACTGTAAAAGGTTATGTTGGCTCAGCTGATTTTAATGATAAAGAACGATTTGGTCAGGTTGACATGATCAGTGCACTACGTTCACCAGGATCAACATTAAAGCCTTTTATTTATGCATTAGCGATTGATGATGGCATGATTCATTCTGAATCATTATTACAAGATACGCCTCGAATTAACTCTGATTACCTTCCTACTAATTTTGATAAGAGCTTTTATGGTCCTGTAAGTGCTTCAGAAGCGCTAAAAAATTCGCTAAACCTACCAGCGGTTCAACTAATTGAACACTATGGTCCTAAAAGATTTACCGGTAACCTTGTGGATATTGGTTTATCCCTTGTATCTACTGGTAATAATCCTAATATTTCATATATATTAGGAGGCGCATCGCTAAGAATGGATAATTTAGTTAGCGCATATAGTGCCTTTGCACGTCATGGACAAGTCAGTCCTTTACGATTTACGCAAACCGAACTACTGTTAAGTAAACCATTTATTAGTGATGGAAGTGCATGGATCACAAGGCAAATGTTAATTAATAACCAACAACTTGCCTATAAAACAGGGACTAGTTATGGCTATCGTGACGCTTGGGCAATAGGTATCAATCCTCGCTATTTAATTGGTATTTGGGTTGGTCGCCCAGATGGTACCCCCGTTGTTGGCCAATATGGTGCTATCACAGCGGTGCCAATTTTGCGACAGGTTAACACGCTATTATTAAATAAAGAACGGCGATTGAATCGTCCATTACCCGTGGTGACCAAACCAGTAACCGTTACCTTACACAAAATTTGCTGGCCATCAGGGCAAATACTGCCTATAACTGATGAAAACTGCCATCGTCAAAAAAGTGCTTGGATATTAAATAACATGGTACCGCCAACGCTTGATACTCTTGCATCGCTTAATAATAACATCTATCGCTCAGGCTGGGCGACTATTTGGGTAAATGATAAAGGAAAACGAGTATCAGCAGATTGTAACAATGCGCATAAAAAACAGATTGCACTTTGGCCAATAGCATTAGAAAATTGGTTATTACCTAAAGAGCGCCGACAATCAAGACTCCCTGAGGTTGATAAAAATTGCCCCATTCTTGGTAAAGATACCTTTTCGCCACTGAATATTATCGGATTGCGCGATAAACAATTGGTAAAACGCCTACCAGGGCAAAACGATGTCACCATTGATTTAACACCACAAGGTGGCAATGGTGATAAATGGTGGTTTTTAGATGGCGAACTCATTGCGCACACCCATAACGAGCAAAAAGCATCTTTAACTATCACTCAAACAGGCTTACATAACCTTTTATTGTTAGATCAGAGTGGGCAAATTGTGCGAATGGCATTTACTTTCGATTAATCATATAGAAAGTAAACTTATGGCTATTAGGAAAACATTATTTGTAGAATTTGCTAGCGTTATTCACTGTATTACTCAGTATAGTATACAGGCGTCAGAGTAAAATATTTAAAGGAGCATATTGTTAATTGATCTTTTCTTCCATCACATTTAACAAATGCCTCCTTTATTTTTGTATTGTAAAATTTATATTAGGTATCGCAATTTATTGATGAAAAATTATAATAAAACCTAATCATTATTATAAAATTTTAAAAAAGGCATAACTCTACCATCAGGCATAAAAACACGATCATTATTTTTTTCTTTGTTCAGAGTAGTTTGATCAACATTGTACCCTAAAAGATTAGATAAAATATATTTATTCATCAACCCACTTAAATAACCAGTTGGGTTTCGAAACGACTCTATAAATTGACAGTTATAACGATCATTTGTTGATATAAACATAAACGGAATTAAAAATTGGTCAACATTTGTGTTGTTTACACCATGCCCAACATTAACGATTTCGCCATGATCCGAGGTATAAATTAAGGTATAATTATCGCTATATTTGTTAATAACATCATACAATGCTTTCACTGTACGATCTGTATGATGGATGGTCAGATCATATTTTTCAGCATCAGGTAAAGCTTGCTTATCAATTTCATCATAATTTTCATAAGGTTGATGACTTCCTCGCAAATGTACGAAAATGAATTTTTTCGGTGAATTGTCTTGTTGAAGTGCTTTTTCTAATAACTCACTTAAATGAATATCGTGCCTTCCTTCACCAAAAGTGATAACATCGCTCTTACGTGCAATAAAACCGTATTTAGTTTCAAATGAATCTTTAATCCCTTGAAGAGGTGAGGCTAGCCAATAGGTTTTGTAATGATTGAATTTAGCCATTTCAATAATCGACTTATTATTAAATAAATTATCATCACTTTCTGGAATATTAAACGAAAGCGTTAATGGTAACGAATCTCTTGTAAAAGCGGCTGCCGAGTGGCTATTTTGAATAATACAAGCACCATTTTGACTAAAAATATTGGTCATAAACGGTGTAGTTTGTTTATGGTAACCATAGGTGCTGTATCGAGTTACTAATGAGGATTCTCCCATAATTAATACTACTAAGTCGTTATCGGTTTTATTGGGTGGTAAAAGAATAGCTTCATTAAATTTTTCAATTTCATTTGTACTAGAATAGATATTTGTTGATGCAAAACTAGCTAAAAGATAGGATAAGTTACCCACAACAACAGGGTGAGTAAAACGAAGTAGGGTTGCACTTCCTTTATAATAACCACGTTTAATGTCATTATTTAAAGATGAATCTGTTGTTATAACAGTAACAATAAATAAAGCGATTATATAAACGATTATATAAAAGAAGAAGGGGATAATGGATTTAAATTTAGCAGTAATTATTTTTCTAAAAATAAATAAAATAAGAGTTGTTGCGATAAATGCGGGACCTATTATAATTAAAATTTGTTTAGACATTGAGAAAACTTCATTAGAAGTCGTATCTATAATAGAATCAAGCACGCCTGTTGATATTACTTCTCCATAATAAATGAAGTAACTAATTTCGGATAAAAATAGGAATAGAAATAGTGTACTAATCCCAACAATAAAATAATGGCGACTATAGACGCCTATATGCACAAGTACTATAAAACATAGTGTTGTTATCCAGTCTATATAAAATAAAGTTTTTCCAAAAACAGGTTTATTATACAAGGTATCAGTTTTTATTATAACGA
>NZ_LZGZ01000237.1:0-1689 GCF_001690515.1 Gilliamella sp. Fer4-1
AATTATATTGTTATCAACAATTCTATTTATGATTGATTAAATATATTTTAAAAAATCCAATGTGAGGAATTATTTTGTATTTATTTAGGAGTATGACTTAGATAAAACAGAAAGTATTATGGATCTAGCAATGGCTCAAGGGTAGATGCTTTTAACGAATAAGAGCCAGTCAAACTTGAATTAATTAGAAGTGTACTAGCAAAAAATATCTGGGCAAGCAAACACAGAGAAGAATACAGCAACCACAACCTGATCCGCTGTAACTAGCTACTTAAATTCAGAGACCAGAGCTACCGCTACGATGAGTACGGTCGAACCCAGAGCAAACAAACCATCGGCTCTACCCTGTACTACCACTACGACGTCGAACACCGCCTGAACAAAGTACGCATCGAACAATCAGACCGCAGTTAGCGTTACGGCTACATCTACAACGCCCTTGACCGGCGTATCGAAAAACATCAGCTAGACAACGCAGGCAAACCCTGCAACCGTACCCGCTTCCTGTGGGACGGGTTAAGAATGATTCAGGAAACCAGCCTGAATCAGCACAGCAGCCTGTATATCTATACCGACCAGAACAGCTACGAACCACTGGCACGCATAGACAAAAGAGGTAATGATCCTGAAAAAGTCATGTACTTCCACACTGATCTGAATGGGTGTCCGGAAGAGTTGACTGACGAAAACGGTAAAATACTGTGGGAATGCAGCTATCAGTTCTGGGGTAAACGGATTCATGAAATCGAACATCACTCAATAGAGCAAAACCTCAGATATCATGGACAATATTTAGACAGAAAAACCGACTTACATTACAATACCTTCAGGTATTATGATCTTGATATAGGACGCTTTACCTAGCCTGAGCCAATCGGGCTGATTGGTGACTTTAATCTGTATCAGTATGCGCCTAAATGGGTTGACTTGGATTGATCCGTGGGGACTTTCTGCTTATGCGCCGACCCATCATCTTGCCACAAACAAACACTCTTATTGGTCTGATCTATTTAGAGGCCTATTTAAAAAGAATGGGCTGGGTAAGTTTAAGAATGGAAATTGGCGAAAGGATGTTTTTAATGATCCACTAAATAAAATAGATGTTCTAGGACATAAAGGTCTATACCCAGAAGAAATGCATCAAGAAATATATAAACGTTTAAAACAAGCTAGTGATAAAAGTCCAGAAGCATTTAAAGAAGCTTTAGCAGAACTTGGTAAAGAAGCTGTGTCCCCCCAATTCATGGTTAAATAAAATATTAACTAAGAGTGATTAATAAATGAAATACTTTAAACTGAATCCAAATGTTAACAGCAAAAAGTGGCGAGGATGTATTATTCCACGTGATGAGTTGATTGATGATGGAGGTAATGTAATTCCCGTTGATTTTTTGTCTTTAATAAAAATACCTACAAACAAAAAGCTTTTTTAAAAAAAATTAAGGGATGGGTATTTCTCACCAATAAGTACAATTGGAGCTAAATATCTCCTTTTTGATAGTAAAATTAATAAAATAAACAATATATCAGGTAATGGTGTTAAATTAATTCTTATTTCTGATAGTGAGAAGCCAGAAAAAACATATTTAATAATGTACCCTTTTGAATGTGTTGATTGTGTTAACTGGGATTTATCTGAAATAGACTTATGGCCATCAGGCTATGTTCCAAAAGAATGGGAATCAAAAC
>NZ_LZGZ01000238.1:0-1663 GCF_001690515.1 Gilliamella sp. Fer4-1
ATTATAATTCTATATGGATATCAAAAAATCGTGAATCAGGTCCTCATAGTAGTAAATACTCCATAATAGCAAAACTAAGTAATATTTTTATTGAAGGTTTAAATGATGACCTAGCTCTACCAAAGCAATTAGTTGAAACTAACTTTCAAGATAATGAAAAGAACTTTATAGTTATCCATTTAGCTGGAAGCCACAAACCTTATAAACTTGGCTACGACGAGTCAGATATTTTAACCTTACCCAATGGCGATGAATATGATTTAACTATCCATCATACAGATAGAGTCATAAAACAAATTTATATGATTTTGAAAGAAAAATTGGATAATTTTATTCTAATTTATACCCCTGATCATGGAGAAATTGTTAATCTAGGACATGGCCTGTTAAGACAATCAAAAGAATTTAGCAACCAGTTTGAAATCCCTTTGATGATGTACTCGACTTATGACAATTACCCATGTCTAGAAATTGAAAACTATCGTAATCCTACTAAAATGATAAACACATCTAATCTTGTTTACTTATTAAGTAAATTACTCGGCTACTCCGTTAGCATAGATCAATCTTTTATTGAAAACGATTTAATATTATCAGTGGATGGGCAATCATATGAGTACCAAACTTTCATAAAACAATATCAGCACTGACATTGTTTTTACCTCTTTTTGGGAATAATACTAGATTTGGTGTGTCTAAAAAATCATGTCAATTTCTTAGACAAATAAAACGAGTAAAACTTCAAGGCGGTGATAATTTTTCCTTTTTTCAAACAATATTTGGCGTAATGACGTAACCACGACTTTTTTAAAGATAAAGGTCGTTTTGTTGCTTTCCAAGGCGATAAATCAAAATATTTTTTGAACAATTTAGAATCAAACGTTTGATACCATGGTTTATATCCAGTCACATAATGCAATAATACTGTATAGGGCGCTATTAACTGTTCTTCTTTACAGGAAGTGGTTATATGAATTTTTGTATTATATTTAATCGGCAGAAGGCGAGTTTTATTTTCTAATAAAATATTTAAAACATCTTGATCGGCAAACCGATAAATATTTCCATCATTTATCATATTCATACACAAAGATGTCATATTGTTCATGTCCCATTGTTGAGTATTTATTAGCAAAACACCGGCATTAAAATATCTATCAAAGTTGATTTGATATAAATCTTTTATAGTATCCCTCATCACACTATCATCAGGTATTACGCCAGCGACATAATTTTCTAACGCTGAATTATATAGTTTACTAATTGATTTTAGGCATAAAATATCACTATCAAGATATAAAAACTTATCGGTTTGATCTTTTAAAACATCGGGAATAATAAACCTAACACATGACATAGCAGATAAATAACCTAAAACTAATGTTTCCGAATTAATCTGAAAATTGCTATTTAAATAATATATTTTTATCGTGCAAGCACTACTTACTAATTGCTTAAACTTTTTCAAATTATTCGGAGATATGTTATCCACAAATAGGTGAAAGCATAAACATGCATCTGGGTTATTATAAATAACAGAGGAAATTGTCACTCCAGCAGGCATTGCGTAGTTATCATCAAATGCTAATGCAATATGCATTATATCTGATCTTTGCTGATTTGATTTTGAAAAGTTTTGTACTTTACTAATATAAATTTGTTG
>NZ_LZGZ01000239.1:0-7129 GCF_001690515.1 Gilliamella sp. Fer4-1
ATTTTCCATTTTTCAGATAAGGGGTTATAGATGGACAAGGAAAAAGCAAGCGCATCGTCATTTCAAGATGTATTAGAATACATTCGTCTATCACGTCGTTTAAATAAATTAAAGCGTGAAATATCAGACAATGAAAAGAAAATTCGTGATAACCAAAAACGTGTACTCTTACTTGAAAACTTAAGTGAATATATTAAACCTGATATGACTTACGAAGAGCTTCAAGCAATTATTGCGAATATGAAAAGCGATTATGATGATCGTGTTGATGATTATATTATTAAAAATGCCGAAATATCTAAAGAACGCCGTGAAATAAGTAAAAAAATGCGTACTTATCGATCAAATTAATATCTATGTTTTTATAAGTAGCGTCCTTTTTAGTTATGGACGCTATTTTTATAGCATGAAATCAGCCTCCAGCTAATTTTACTTTGAATCCTTTTTCTTCTAACAATGATTTTAGTAAATCTCGTTTATCACCTTGAATTTCAATAGCACTATCTTTAACTGAACCACCACAACCACAGCGCTTTTTTAATTCAGCAGCTAACTGTAATAATTGTGCATCGTCTATCTCAAATCCGGTAATTACACAAACACCTTTACCTTTACGGCCTGAAGTTTGTCGCTGAATTCGAATAATGCCATCTCCCTTTGGACGTGAAATAGCTGGCTTTGTCGGTTTAATTCGACCTTGATCGGTTGAATAAATAATCGGGTTATCAGACATAATTTAATTAACTCTTACTTGTATCAAGTGTGGCCAAAATTGTTTTTAACGCTTTAGCTGGATCTTCTGCTTGAGTAATTGGCCGTCCAATGACTAAGTAATCAGAGCCAGCAGCTTGAGCACGTTGAGGTGTCATAATACGGCGTTGGTCATCAGGGTTACTACCCGCTGGCCTAATACCTGGTGTCACTAATTTAAAGTCACTACCTAAACGCGTTCTAAAACTTTGTACTTCTTTTGCTGAACAAACTACCCCATCAAGTCCACAATTTTTAGCTAGCATAGCTAATTTAGTTGCTTGCTCTAAAGGCGATGCATTAATACCTATTTCTTGTAAATCGGTCGATTCCATGCTGGTTAATACTGTCACAGCGATTAATATTGGCGCATCTTTACCATATGAATAAAGAGCATCTTTAGCTGCTGTCATCATGCGCGCCCCACCACTCGCATGTACATTGGTCATCCATATACCTAAATCAGCCGCAGCAGTTACGGCTTTAGCAACCGTATTTGGGATATCATGAAATTTAAGATCTAAAAAAACGTCAAAACCTTTTTGCATAATTTGCTTAATAAATTCGGGACCTGCGTGTGTAAAAAGCTCTTTACCTATTTTAAGACGGCAATCTTTTGGTTCAACACGATCAATAAAATTCCACGCTGATTTTACATCTGCAAAATCAACAGCAATAATAATAGGTGATGGCATAACTTATTTGTTCCTTTTAATCAAAATTTTTAGCTATTTTTTCTAACAAATTCATTCAAATCAGCATAAAAGATACGAGCACTTTCTTTATATCCTTTTAATGTTTGGTGAACTAAATCTGCACGCGCAAGTCCACGTTTTCGCCACTGCTTAATAGAAAACTGACCACCCATTGCCACTTGCCAATCCCAAAATAACGTTTTTTCAGATTTAGCAACTTGCTTTTGAATAGTCATTATCTTTGCAAAAGATTTAGGCATATTTTTTTCATTTGCCATAGTGTCTGGGGGTGTCATTATTAAAATAGCAGCATTAGGCAATGTTTCGCGAATCATTCTGATATTATTCACTAAATTTTTTCGATATTGATTACTGTCTAATGTTTCATCAAAACTTTCATTGGTACCATATGCTAGGATCACTAAATCACTTTGCGATACAGCAAGTTCTTTAAACCAGTTTTTTCCCCACTTTTGCCAAATGGTTTGTTTAGCGCCATTAGTCGCAATGGGTGAAACAACAACACCAGATTGTTGATTACAAGTTAACCAAATACCACCCAGTTCCATCTCTTTTTGGCCTTTGATAACTAAAGGCATTTTAGATAAAACCGATGCAGTTTGCCAAACCTTTGGGGTTGGTGTATAGCTGAAGTTAATTTTATTGTTATTAGCATCATAAAGCGATAGTAGGTTTGAGTTGTTTTTTAGTGTTTTAAAGGTCAATTTAACTTGCCAATTTTTATTGCAAGATCCTCTTGCTGTAATTTGGACAGTAGCAGAATCTTTAATGGGTTTAGCAATAAAACCACCCATGGGAAAATCAAGATTACTTAAAGTTCGGCTACTTAGCATATCCCAATCTCTAGCTCGCCATGTAACCGCTGCATGGCTTTGCCCTTTTATCGCTATAGGCGTTATCCAACCAATACCTGCGTTGCCATACTTTTTTTGCATTAATGTTCTAAATTCACCAGTAAAAAAGTCGGCTGCCACATGTGAATCGCCAAATTGAGTAATATTGATTACTCGGTTAGTTTTTTTATGATCCGCTAACGAGTTCAAACGCGCTGCAAATTGTTTAGCGTTAGGATCCCCAAAATCAACAACAGTAGATGTTTTACTTTCAGCTACACTACAACCAGTAATCGTTATTGCAATGAGGGCTATAATATATTTTAAAAATTTAATCACTATGGGTGTCCTCTAATTCTTTATAAATTATTTTTTCCATAATGGCCTTTGCTAGAATTTTTTGGCCTGTTGGCGTAAAGTGAACACCATCATCAACCCTTACCTTAACTTTTGCTTTATTGCTTTCTACGAAATTACTAAATTTTTGATACGTACATCCCAATAAATCATTTGTCATTAAGAAATGTTGTTGGACTTTTTCTAATTCGGACTGATATAAATTATTTAGATAAACCATCGCATTATTTAATTTTGGTTTGCGCATACAAGGCGCTGCCAGCCAAAGTATTTGAACATCATGCTCTATGGCACTATTTAAAATAGATTCAATACGCAAACGGTAGTGTTCTTCCCACAAGTCGGATTGGAATTTAGCATATTTGACATAGCCTTTAACTGGAAAATCCCAAGGATCATTTGCGCCAAGAAAAACAACAAGCAATTTAATTGAAGGATCTGCAATTAGATTATCACTAATTGTTTTTGGCCAATCAAAAGCACTCGGATAAGCAAGCCCAGTGCTCTGTTTGCTCAAATCAAGGCTTTCTATTTTATACTGCTTGAATAGCATTTTTTTAACATATGGTGCAACACCTTGCATTAAAGAATCACCAGCAAAAAACACCTTATCATTGCTTGTTAATATAATGGGTTGTGGCTCAACTAGTACTGTGTCTTTTTGTGCTTTTTGATTTTCATCTTGCTGTGCTAGGTCTGTTTCGGACACGTTGTCAGTATTGACTCTTTGTCCACTTTCAAGTTTTGCATTCTTTAAAGCATCAATTGTCTTATTTTTAGCATCTTTCACCGCAACATCAAGCAACTGAGAAAACGGAGGAAGTATTTTTATTGATATATATTTTTGAAAATCCTGTTCGTCATCCTTGCTTGTTTCAAGCTCTTGTATCAAACTTTCTTGGTTTGCAAGCGTATTATTATTCAACAAATCGGTATGATACACTTGCTCGCAATAAATCAATATTGATTTGTAGTAAATAGCTATTAACGCAATAGCGGTAACAAACATTATCAAAAATACATAGCGAGTAGACAAAAGATTGCTAGTAACAACAAGAGATGAATTTGTTTTCTTATTTTTTTTACAATCTTTTTTAAGCGTATTTTTATGCTGTGATTTATTACGTTGCCGTTTCAAATTCGGTTTGGATTTTTTATTATTTTTTGAAAACGATTGTGTATATATTTTCATAATTAAGCATCATTAAAAATTAGCGTAAATAAAGTTTGGCATTCCTGATGGTGCAATATAAATCGTCAGCCATAAAATCAAAATAAAAACTAAAGGTAAATAGTAATTCGGCATTTTAGTCAACTGTAAAATAAACCACTCAGTAAAATTTTTACACATTGGGTAGGCAAGGTAGATGACACAAATAACCAAAAACGCCCCAACATGATGCGGTTCTATCAAGAAATTATGCGTTAATGCTGTCAAATAATCTACAGCATCAGATAAACTTTCACTATTAAAAAACAGCCATGTAAAACAAATATAGTGCCATGTTAATAACCGTGCCATCAGTGGCGAACGCGCGGTTATCCAACCTTGCCCCAAATAACGGTCGCCAATATTAAGTACCACAATACCAATACCATGACATGCCCCCCAAATAATAAAATTAATGCCAGCACCATGCCACAATCCCGATAATAACATGGCTAACATGACATTAATTTGAGTGCGTATAAATCCTCGACGACTTCCGCCTAAAGGAATATAAATATAGTCACGAATCCAACGTGATAAACTAATATGCCAACGTACCCAAAACTCTCTCAAATTCAATGACAAATAAGGAAGATTAAAGTTAATTGGCAAGCGAAAACCTAATAATAGAGCAATGCCAGTAACTAAATCAGTATATCCAGAAAAGTTTAAATAAATCTGTATTGCATACGCATAAAGGCCAACTAATAAATCAACCACACTAAATTCTAGTGGGTTAGCAAATATAGGTGTAACCCAATGCTCATTAACTAAACCACCTAAACAGTAAACCTTTATCACAGCTAAAATAAGTAGCGTAAATGCGCGAAATGGCTCTAAAATTTCACGCGGTTGATTAACATTTATTTGAGGTAGAAAGTCTTTAGCTCGGTTAATAGGGCCTGCAATAATACTTGGGAAAAAGGACAGAAATAAGGCAAAATCCCAAAAATTAGCAACAGGTAACTCCTGATTTTTTACTGAAACTAAATAACTTATTGAATGAAAGGTGTAAAATGAGATCCCAATAGGGATTAATACCGTGATAGCGGGAAGCAAAATCGGTAAATCTAATAAATTAAACAGATCTTGTAACTCGTAACGGAAAAAATCAAAATATTTAAATAATGCTAGATTAATTACAGATACACATAACCCTAAAATTAACCATCCCTTTGCATGACGTTCTGATGCTGCGATCATCACAGAAAAAAAATAGATTACACAGGTATAAATAAAAAGGATGAGTGAAAATCGCCAGCTGTAACTACCAACAATCAGGTAACTTACAACTAAAAGCAGAGTATTTTGTGTTTTGGGTGATAAGCGACAACCCCAATACAAGGCAAAAAAAGCGATAAAAAGTAAACAAAATTCAATAGATAAATAACTCACTACGATCCTTTTAGCTTAAATGTGTGCTTTTTTGAAGCATTAATAAAATTTTTATAAACAGCTTAGCTTTTTGCCTCGCTAATTAATTCGGATTGAGCAAGTACATTATAAATAATCAGCTCCTTATTCAATCCTGTAATAGTCAATAACTGATTTCTTGCTTGTAACCATAAATGATAAAGAGCAGAAAGCTTTTCATTATTTTGAGTCGCAAGTAATCGAACTAACGGGACTTGATCACGATTAACAATAAAGCGCCCCGCTTTTTGCTTTGCTTTAAGCGCATCGCTTAATAAAGCGCAAAACCAAATAATTCCTTCAATAAAATCTTCATTATCAAAGGTCTTTGCTAATTGCCAATAATTATTTTGAGGAATAACCTCTAATAATTGGCTACAAAACATGTTTCTTTGTTGCCACTTTTCTGGTGCTAATAGCGCGATAGCTCTTAGTGGCGCATTTTCGCTCAATAATAACGCCGAAGCAAGCTCATTATCACTGTATTGTTGATCATGTTTGTTTTTTAACCATTCAATAGATTGTTCTAACTTTGGAGTTGATAAAAAATAAGAAAAACAACGGCTATGAATCGTAGGTAATAATTGGCTATTATGCTCATCACTTAAAATAAAATATGTACTGTCTGGCGGTTCTTCTAACGTTTTTAGTAGTGCATTAGCCGCTGCTTCAGTCATTAAAGCGGCATGTTTTATCCAAATAACTTTATTACCGCCTTGCTGGGATTTTTCGTAAATCTTGCTAGATATATTACGTATTTGATCAATACCTATTGATTGCTTACCTTGTTCATTAGTTATCGCATAATAATCAGGGTGATGATGAGACAAAAACAATTGGCAACTGTGGCATTTAAAGCACGGCTCCAATTGCTGTGAATTTTGGCATAACAAACGGTTGACAAGATTTTCAATAAATTCTTTTTCACCGCTACCTTGGACATAATTAATTAATAGCGCATGATGAGCACGCTTATGCATAATACCAGAAGCCAATTGCTGATAAGGTAGCAAAAGCCAAGGATAATCACTTAACATCATTAAATATTAACCTGTTTTGTTAACCAATCTATTAAAATTTGTTCAATTTGCTCAGCTACATTGTCAATTGATTTTGTAGCATCGACCATCCTAATCGTTTCATCTTGTTTGGCTAGTTCTAAATAGCGTTGATGAACTCGCTTAAAAAAAGGTAGCGACTGTTGTTCAATACGATCGAGATCGCCTCGAGATCTTGCTCGCCGCAAACCACTTTCAGGATCAATATCCAAATACAAAGTCAAATCAGGTTTAAAATCACCTAATACTTGTTCCTTTAGTGTCATCATAAAAACTTTATCTAACTGACGCCCTCCACCTTGATAAGCTTGTGTGGATAAATCATGACGATCGCCAATAACCCATTTACCCGCATGCAGTGCTGGTTTAATCACATTGTCAATCAACTGAATACGTGCGGCATATAGCATAAGTAATTCAGCTTTATCAGTCAAAGGCTCATTATCTAAACCATTTTTAATAATATTACGTAAAGCTTCAGCAATCGGCGTGCCCCCTGGCTCACGAGTGAATTGTACATCATCAATATGATGTTGATTCAAAATGCGAGCAACGATATTAATCGCCGTCGTTTTACCTGCGCCTTCAAGCCCTTCAATGGCAATAAATTTGCCTGTCATACTAAATTCCTAAATTATTTATAATAAATCTGCATTTATATGCCATTATATTGTACGCCATTTTTGCTAATTATTTTAGACAGCATTATTAATAATTTCTTTTAGTTTTACAGTAAATATTATAATAACAACTATATTGTTAAACTTTCCGTTAATTGTAAACTATTTATAA
>NZ_LZGZ01000240.1:0-2394 GCF_001690515.1 Gilliamella sp. Fer4-1
CTGCCCTACTTTATATTAAGCTGATTTTGATCCTAACCAAACATGATATGTTGAACTACAATTCCAAATACAGAATTAAACAAAACTTCCAAATTGGAACAGGTAACAATTTATATAAAAATCGGTGTAACTTTTGTGTAATTGACAATCAACTCATATTTATTTTATGAGTAAAAAACCAAAATAAGACATGATCATTAAGATAAACAATTATTATTGTACTCTAAAATTTAAATAATTTATAAGATTATTACTTTGATTGCGATAACTTATTTCTATTATGCAATATTAGTTAAAAATTACAACAATGAAAAACAATAATGATTGTGGCGATAAAATAACATTAATGATGACATAAAACCAACTCGAAATTGCTTTAGATTATTACTCAATGCACTAAAGCAACAACGACTATCGTATTACCTTCCTTTAGAATCTTAACCGTTAAATTAACTGCAATATTAACTGTAAATCTTTGCATCCATTTGCAAGCAGGTTTGAGAAAAAACAATTATATTATTTCCAATAAAAATAATATTAGCCGCGTTTTTATTGGAAATTTATCTATAATTTTTTATTACGAAAGAGCGCAAACCAATAGATTGTCCACTTGCTTTTTCCGATAAGATTATCGACAAATCGTAGCTAATTTAAAAGAAGCCGAAGCCGGTATCCCCCGTCAAAGAGCTTTGCCGTAAATAGGGTATGGGAATTCAACTTTCTATAAATGGCGTGATAAATACGATAGTATGGAAATCTCAGATATCAAACGCTTAAAACAACTAGAAGCTGAAAATCGTAAACTTAAGCAGATGTTTGTTGAGCTAAATTTAAAATCTCAGCTTCAGGAGGAAATCATAAAAAGCTATAGTGCCAACTCAAGCACGTAAAGCCTGAGCTGTGCAACTGCAATAAAATCATTCTATTACTATTGCCATGAGCTGCGCTATTGTTAGTTTAAGCAGCTGAGCTTACTATTATCAACCTAAATTACCGGATGATTCGATGATTATGTTAGTGCTAAGTTATCACGGATAGACATTTACGCGGGGCCTTCTTCAGTGTTTTAATCGTATCAGAAAGCGCGGCTAGAAATGGAATCATAAGTGTATTTATCGAATATACTGCCAGTTAAAGCTTAATCTCAGGGTAAAGCGTAAACAACGTATTCCTCCGCGAAGCCCAGAAAAACTATCAGTACCAAATAAGCTAGGTGAATGTTGATGAATGGATTTTATGAGTGACAGCAGTCGCAATCAACGCCGGTTTAGAACCTTCAATGTCATCGATGACTTTAATTGTGAGGCGTTAGGCATTGATATTGCGATCAGTTTACCGACAGGTAGGATTACCCGTTATCAGAATAAACTGACCAGATATCATGGTTATCAACTCGAAATATGAGTAGATAACGGACCGGAATTCACAGGAAAAACATTCATCGGCTGGGCAAAATTACATGGTATAACCATAGATTATATTCAAGCAAGCAGCGTAATTTTCTACCTGAATCTTATACTAACTTTGGGGGGATATTTACATAGCCGATCCATATTCACCTATTTACTTTATAAATTAAGTATAAGCGATATAAATTGGCTTACCTAGTTGGTATTTTTGCAAAAAAAATTGCAAAATGATTAAAACAGAACACGATAAGCAATAATAGAATAATGAGGTAAATAGGATATAAAAAAAACAAACATTGATGTTAACTGTTAATCTTATGGTTAAAAGGATAAACTACCCCTAGCACAGCGCCCTAAAATACGCAAACAAAAAACCTCAATAAAATCAATTACTTTTCTGACTGATTTTTAACAAATAAACAAAATAGCATAAGCGTGCTTTTCTTATTTGGATATAAAAAAATATTACTAGCAAGGCGCACAAACCAATTTAAGTTCACAATTCACATCTATAATTATAGAATTTAATGACAGCATTAACTGTCACTAGAACCACATATTGAACAATCGATTGTTAAGTTACTTTTTGAATATCAAATTAGATTGGGATTTTTATTGCTAATGCTCTCACCCTGTTAAAAGCAATGAGAGCATTATATTTGGCATTTATTAAGCAACGCCAGGAATGGTGAAATCCATAATAAGTAATAACGTTGGTAAAATAAAAATAGATAAAACTGTTGATACAAAGAAAATACTTGACGCTTGTTCTTGCTCGACATTCCAATTATAAGCCAAAATAACAGCTGTTGATGCCGTTGGCATTGCTAATAAAAAGACCAGTTCTTCAGCTTCCATACCGGTAATACCAAATAAATATACAGAAATAAGCGCCACCACAGGTGTAATAAAACTTTTTAATATCACATTGATCATTAATGGTTTAGATAATGTTAATTTAACACCATGAATACCAACACCAACT
>NZ_LZGZ01000241.1:0-380 GCF_001690515.1 Gilliamella sp. Fer4-1
GCGAAATGGTGCCCATAAAATCCAACCATTAGCTTCTATTTTCTTTTGTACAACAGGATCAAGATAATTGGCTTGTGTTTCTAATTGACCACCAAACTGTGTTTCTGGATAAAAATGAAAAATCGGTGAATAGTAATTATCCTGATATTTAATAAAAATAGGTCTATCGTTAGTAATAAAATCAGCAAATAAACTAACCACAAATAAAATTGAAAATAACCAGAGTGAATAATAACCACGACGATTATGTTTAAACCGTTGCCAACGTTGCTGATTAATAGAATAATTTTTGGTCATTATTTGTGTGCCTCAAAGTCAATGCGTGGATCAATCATCATATAAGATAAATCCGATAAGAGTTGAGTGATGAGCCCTATTAA
>NZ_LZGZ01000242.1:0-11497 GCF_001690515.1 Gilliamella sp. Fer4-1
TCGATGTTGATTCTCGGTGATTAATTTGATTTTCGTCCTATTATCAACGCCGCTTGCTTTAGGATGTCATTCTCCATTAACAATCGCTTATTCTCTTTACGTAGGGCTATGAGCTCATTTTCTTGAGCACTACGATTAGCTTGAGCTGTAAACTCACCAGTGGTTTGATATTGCTTTATCCACTTATCTAATGCGGATTTAGTCAGGTTTTATTCGGTGACAATATCCGCTCGTTTTTTGCCATTTTGGTATAACATTACCCTCTGTTTTTTAAATTCATTACTAAAACTGCGTTTTTCTCTTCTTGAAATGAGATTTGTCATTGTTGGTTCCTTTTATTTTTTAGTTATCATCACAATGACCTTATTAAACTGGTACTAATTAGTGTAGCCTGTCCACTTAATTGTTTTTTTATTTTAAGATTGTCTTAAGGTTTTTGCGTTAAATTGTTAATAGGTTAAATAGATCTAGAAAATGGTTTATCTGCATAATTTACAAGCAACCTTTTATTTTTGATTAACGAGTCAAAATATAAATCCCAATTATTTTTATGTGACATGTTTTGGGTATTCAATTGTCATTAGGGATTATTGTTGGATTTATTGTGAGCATCATATCCGCATGTTTAATTAAAAACTTGGGGTAAATATTCATAAATTTCTTAATCGATTGTCGCTTTATTGGACTAAATAAACAGGTTTAGCAATGTAAAGTGCAATATAAAATAAATTATTGCGCATTTTCAGTAATGCTAAAATCGGTATTAAGGTAATGAACAATGAAGATATTAATTGTTGAAGATGATAGTTTGTTACAAAAAGGACTATACGACGGTATAACTTCAAACGGTTATGTCTGTGAAGTTGCACAAAATGGTAATCAAGCTGAACAATATATCCAATTTGGACAATTTAGCTTAATCATTTTGGATTTAGGGCTACCTGATTGTGATGGGCTTGAATTGCTAATGCATTGGCGAAAAAATGGTATTACAACGCCAGTCTTGATTTTGACTGCACGAGATACAAGACTACTAGCACGTAATTTAGTTGAAAATAGTTATCGATACAGCCCCAATGGGACTAAAATCTTGGTGAGTTGTAATAAGGATAAAAAAGACATCCTTATCACTGTACAAGATGAAGGTAACGGCATTGATGAATCTAAAAGCGAAAAACTAACCCAAGCCTTTTTTCGTATGGATCGCAAACATAATGGTATAGGGCTTGGTTTAAGTATTGTTAATCGTATTGCTAAATTACATCAAGGCCTATTTACCTTAAAAAATAGAACTGATAATGCAAAAGGTGCTATTGCAGAATTCAGGATGACTGCTTCACTTCGTCAACTAAACGAGTAATTAATCGATTATCGCTATTCTCTTTAACAATTGAGTTTAAAAAACGTTGCCAAGTTCGTTCAATTTTCCCTTTAGCAAAAAAAGAAATGTAATTAGCAATAGGGATAAGCGTCGAATTACCAATATTATCAATAATAATCAAACGACTTTTATCAGCACTTAAGTGCTGAAACAAGATATTCTTGCTTTTTATTGTCATAGTAATAATACGGTTTTTTAATAAAGCCGATTTTAAATTTTTTAATGAAATCACTAAATCAGAATAATATTGTTGTGTTAATTTTTCATCCGCAAGATATTTTTCAAGTGATGTCGCTGTTTTTCCATCATAATCACGGATAAGTTCAAAAACATGACCTTGACCATAATTGGTTAACACCGAGCCATAATATTTAGCTAACGCTTCAAATGAAATATTGCGCCTGATCAGGTGTTTATAATAGGCAATTTCGCGGTTAGTTTCCTCTTCGGCACCATCATTATAATTTACTTTAATACACTTATTAAGATCACTAGGATGATGATAACATTTACGGTGTAATCCTCTGCTAATATAATCTTTCTCTGAAAGTTGAATAGTATTGTCCATTTGTATAAATATTGTGTTACTTAATGTTGATTTTAAGTTTATCAGTAAGACTTCTTTATCGCCATGATTTTTTATTTTTACTCTAGCGCTTTTATATTATTTCTGTATAATATTGCCACCCACGTTACGACAACGTTTTTCCCAATGTTGTTTTAGGTTGTGAGCATTAATATAACCACTCGAAGGGGTGTGTTGCTTAATAGTAACAATCAAAAAGTGTAAATAAATCAATTGATTTATTGACGTGAGATTAATTAAAAATTGGATAATTACGAATGAGTACTTTTTCAGCTAAACCAGAAACAGTTAAACGCGACTGGTACGTTGTTGATGCAGCAGGTAAAACGTTAGGTCGTTTAGCTACTGAAATCGCAAGCCGTTTGCGTGGTAAACACAAAGCAGAATACACACCACATGTTGATACAGGTGATTATATTATCGTTATCAATGCAGAAAAAGTTGCTGTAACAGGCAAAAAACGCACTGATAAGATCTATTATCGTCACACTGGTTACATCGGTGGGCTTAAAGAAGCGACTTTTAAAGAAATGATTGAACGTCATCCTGAACAAGTCATCGAGATTGCTGTAAAAGGCATGTTACCGAAAGGTCCTCTTGGTCGTGCAATGTACCGTAAACTAAAAGTTTATGCTGGTAATGAGCACAATCATGCGGCACAACAACCGCAAGTATTAGATATTTAAGGGGATAGAAGATGGCTGATAATCAATATTACGGAACAGGTCGCCGCAAAAGTTCTGCTGCTCGTGTATTTATCAAACCAGGTAGTGGTAACATCGTTATTAACAAACGTTCATTAGAGCAATACTTTGGTCGTGACACAGCTCGTATGGTTGTTATGCAACCGTTAGAGTTAGTCGAAATGACTGACAAACTTGATCTTTACATTACTGTTAAAGGTGGTGGTATTTCAGGTCAAGCTGGTGCAATTCGTCACGGTATTACTCGTGCATTAATGGAGTATGACGAAACTTTACGTTCAGCGTTACGTCAAGCAGGTTTTGTTACTCGTGATGCTCGTCAAGTTGAACGTAAAAAAGTGGGTCTACGCAAAGCGCGTCGTCGTCCACAATTCAGCAAACGCTAAGTGCGACAAGCAGCACTAAGTGCTTGATTTTTATGAAGTTTTTCGTAAAATCAAGTGAGATAAAAGGCGGAAATGAAATACTTTCCCCTTTTATCAGTAAATAAGCGCGAAGATGAAATATTCTCTCCTTATTTACAAGCTTGTAAACTCCTCGAGGGAGCCTTCATACTCCCGAAAGGGAGATAATACAGAAAGCGTTATAGAGATAACCTTTCAACCCGTATACAAGAGGGGACGTATTCTTGTAAGCCCTTTGTAAGGTTTAAACCTTACCAGTCCAGAGTTGAACTATATACAACTACATGATGAGCCGAAGATATAGCTGACATCAAAACTTCGCCATGAAGTAAACTGGAGCCTTTTGAGAGTCTTACACTCTCCAGTCATAGTTGGACTATACACAACTACAAGGCGAGCAATAAAACGATTGCCGACGTCTCTTTTTAACTAATAAGATACGACTTAATGTCCAGGGTTTATTCAAAACCACAGGGTGAAACATTAAGAAAGTAATTACAATATAGACAAAGTGATTAGTCGCAACATTAATCAACATAATATTAAAGTTAAGCGTAATACTAACTTTAAGGTTGATAATGAAGGGGCAATAGAGAATCATGTCTACAATATATTATTGGTAAAATATCAGGTGTAAAAGCCTATTTATTTCACTCGAGCAGTTTTATGAGCAGTGCATAAGCTGTTATTGCCATTGTTGGAACGAGCTAGCAATTAAGCGAGAGCGTGAGCCAACCTACTTTATGGCGAGTAGTAGTCTAGGGATAGTGCGAGACGGGTAACGGTCTGGTGCGGAGCTTCCCGACAATGTACCCCCTTGAGGAATAGCAAGGTTAGTGGAATCGTGAGGTGAAACTAAGTAATAACCAGTAGCAGGTTATGAGGGGCTAGACTGAATAGAAAGATGAACGTAAGTGAATAGATGATAAACGTCGTAATGCTGACAAAGCCAAAGCTACTGATAGGCTTTAACCAAAAGGTGCATAGTGGGTTATTCCTGTTTAGCGTGGGAATACGCCATCATACGACTATCGGCGGACAGTCTACATCTTAACTATTCGTGTGGTAATAACGGAACTTGGTAAGCCTGTACATTTGCCGTCCACAATTCAGCAACCGTATATATACGGAAAATGGAAGAGTGTACGGCAGGCAGAGCGTAAGCAATGCTGTTGAGTGTGCAGGTAAAGGAGGTTAGAGAAAGCGAAGGGTTGGCTGTAATGGCTAACATAGGGTGTGAAACATAACCTAACCCGAAAGGGTGCAGACTTCTAACTGGTCTTCCGTCGCAAGATGACGGGCTAATCCTTTAGTGGATAATTTCTAATGGAATTATTTTAGGCGAGGGATGAGCTGACGAATGCCTAACAGTTTAAAATGAATTATTGGGAAGTAATTCATCTGTGACAAGCAGACGCCAAACTCAAAACTCAATCATTAACCATGTTACATCGTGGTAGAGTTATTTGATTTACTGAATAACTACCACTGTAACGTGGTAATTCTTTGGTAGTTATTCACCACAATCAAGTAATTTCTGCTACTTCTTGTATCAAGAGGTAAGTATGAAAGAGCAAGCTCATAATAGCTTAAAGGCTAATAAGAGTCCAGCTCCAGCGACCTCTGACATGGCTCGTAAATGGCACAGTATTGACTGGGTCAAAGCAACAAGACATGTTAAAGGATTGCAGAGTAGGATTGCGAAAGCGACACTTGAGAATAATTGGCGCAAAGTGAAAAGATTGCAAAGATTATTAACACGCTCGACTTACGCTAAGCAATTAGCAGTAAGAAGAGTGACTGAAAACAGAGGTAAAAGGACTACGGGAGTTGACAAAGTAGCATGGTCAACTGCCGAGGCAAAATGGCAAGCGATTGCAACGTTGACAAGTAAGGGATATAAACCGATGCCACTTAGGCGAGTATATATCCCAAAGTCTGATGGAAAGAAACGCCCTTTGGGTATTCCGACTATGAAAGACAGAGCAATGCAAGCGCTTTATCTATTTGCCCTTCAGCCTGTAGCAGAAACAACAGCGGACAAAGGCTCCTATGGGTTTCGCATTAATCGTTCAACGGCAGATGCGATAACACATATACATCGAATATACTCGCACAAAGGGAGGGAAACAAACCAACCTGCGCAGTGGGTATTAGATGCAGATATACAGGGCTGTTTTGACCATATTAGCCATGAATGGTTAATAAATAATATCCCAATGAATAAAAGGATATTAAAGAAATGGTTAAAATCGGGCGTTGTGGATATGGGACAGGTAAAAGCAACGGAGGAAGGAACACCGCAAGGCGGCATAATTTCCCCGACACTAGCGAATATGGCGTTAGATGGCTTAGAGAAAGTGCTCGCTGAACACTTCGGTGAAAAAGCAAGTAAGAAAATCAGGCAACATAAAACGTACATGGTAAGGTATGCGGATGACTTTGTCATATCAGGGATTTCGAAAGAGTTACTGGAAGAAAAGGTTATCCCAGTGGTTAAGGCGTTTCTCAAAGAAAGGGGGTTAACTCTATCGGAGAGAAAAACCAACATCGTGCATATCGAGCAGGGTTTTGACTTTTTAGGTTGGACGGTAAGAAAGTTTAACAAGAGTATCATTATCAAACCGAGTAAAAAGAATGTGAAAGCATTTTATAACAAGGTAAGAGAGAGGATAAAGAAGTTAAGCATGATAAAACAAGAAGACTTAATAAAAATACTTAACCCAATGATAAGGGGGTGGGCAAACTACCACCGAAGTCAAGTCGCCAGTGAAGCTTATGGGCATATGGATGCATTAATATGGCGGGCTTTATGGAATTGGAGCAAAAGACGACACAGCAAGAAAGGCAAACGTTGGATTAAAGAGAAATACTTTAAAACAACCGCTAATCGAGTGTGGAACTTTGGTACTACGATAAAAGACCGTCATGGTGTAGAGAAATGGGTTGAATTATTGCAATGTAGCAAGACAGCAATCAAACGACACATCAAAGTAAAATCGGACTATAACCCGTTTTTACCTGAATGGGAATTATACGGAGAAACATTATACCAAAAACGGATGTATGAGGAATACTCACACAGAAGTAAATGGCAAATGTTGTATAAAACTCAAAAAGGTCGTTGTGGATTATGTTTACTCCCTATCACAAAAGAAACGGGATGGCATGACCACCATATAATCTACAGAGTGCAAGGGGGCAGTGATGCTTTGAAAAATAGAGTGTTATTACATCCTATCTGTCATAAAAAAGTTCATGCGCTGAAGTTAGAAGTAGTGAAACTGGCTTATTAAGTCAATTGGAAGGCTTGAGCTGTATGCGGAGAAATTCGCTCGTACAGTTCTTAGGGGGCGGTGACACAGTAATGTATCACTGCTACCCGACTACAACTTTACAAAAGTTCTCAAAACCCGGCCAAGGCTGGTTTTTTTTTCGTAAATACATCCACATAACTAAAAACACTATTTTCATTGGAATTAGCTTATATAGTAAAAAGCATTTTCTATTAAAACGTATATACCACCTGATATCTTATTGCCATAAAACAGTTTCTTAAAATAAAGATAACAATAAAATTCATTTTTTTAACAAATTTGTTATTCAATTTGTTAGAATAGTAATCAATGAAGCTTATTTTAATTTTTCATATTTGGAGTGAATATGGTTGTTGCTGTTAATAAACGTTCTGTGATGACATTATTTTGTGATACAACAGATATTTACGGGCATCAGATTCGTTTTGTGCTGGCAGAAAAAGGGGTAACTGCTGAAATTGAGTTTGTAACGGCAGATAATTTACCTCAAGAATTATTGGATCTTAATCCATATGGTTCAATCCCAACATTAATTGATCGCGATCTAACGTTATATGAACCACATATAGCATTAGAATATCTTGATGAACGTTTTCCCCACCCACCATTAATGCCTGTTTATCCTATTGTTCGTGCTAACTCTCGATTAACAATGTATCGCATCAAAAAAGAGTGGTATAGTGCTTATGAAACTATTGTTAATGATCCTAGTAGTAATGAAGCACAGCTTGCACGTAAAAATTTACTTGATGATCTTGTTTCTATTTCGGTCATATTTAAAGAAAAGCCTTATTTTATGAGTGATGATTTTACGTTAAGTGATTGCTATTTTGCTCCATTATTATGGCGTTTACCGATGCTTGGTATTGAGCTACCTAAAGTTGCTGAAAAAAATTATTTGGCATATATGGCACGAATTTTTGAACGACCAGCTTTCATTAATTCATTAACAGAAGACGAAAAAAAGATAAGATCATAATAATAATTTTATCTGACTTATAATAATCGTAGACAAGGTGGCTTTTTATGGAACTTGAGCAAATGACTCCTCGCCGGCCTTATTTATTTAGGGCTTTTTATGACTGGATTCTAGATAATGAATTAACACCTTATATTGTGGTTAATACTTCGAAATATGGTGTGATAGTTCCTCAAGAATTCATTCAAAATAATCAAATTGTATTAAATATTGCTCCTCATTCTGTAGGTCAATATTGTGCAACGAACGAACAAGTAGAATTTAATGCTCGTTTTTCGGGTGTCCCTCAACACATTGTTGTACCGATGGCGGCTATTGAAGCAATTTATGCGCGTGAAAACGGCATTGGTATGGGATTTGAAGATGAACCGCAATATCATCAAGACCAATGCGAAACTCCACCTCAACAACCGAAACCAAAAACTAATCCATTTCGTGTTGTAAAATAGCTATTTTATTTGTTATTACGCCCATGCACATATTAGTAAATGGGCGACATAATATTAATTAGTGTAAAAATATCACTACATTTAACTAAATTGATTCTACTACTTTTGATAAAGGTTAGCTTGTTTTTTTATGTATACTTATGTAACTACGCCTTAAAATAGTGCATATAAAAATAGAAAATTCTCTATAATAAAATGAATAGAATTCAATTATGAAAAAATTTCCCATCACAAAATCATATCTATTATAAAAAAGCTGTGTGAATACCCCAAGCTTAGTACACAACTCACGTAGAAAATCATGCTGCTTGTTTTAGTGTTTTATACTCAATCGGTGTCATGTTATTTAACGCCTCATGCGGTCTTTCGGTGTTATAAATGGTTAGCCATTCTTCGGTTACCTTTCTTGCTTGTTCTAGATTATTAAATAGATATAAATCAAGTACCTCAGTGCGATAGGTACGGTTAAATCGTTCAATATAGCCATTTTGATAAGGGCTACCAGGCTGGATATAATCAATGGTTATATCATGTGATTTAGCCCAATTTATAAAGGTTTTTCCTGTAAATTCTGGCCCATTATCGACCCGTATTTTTAATGGATACCCATGATATTCGGCCAGTTTATCCAAATAACGAGTCACTCTACCTGCGGGTAAGCTTACTGCAATATCAATACCTAACGCCTCACGATAAAGTCATCGATGACATTGAATGTCCTAAAGCGACGTTGATTACGACTACTGTCACTCATAAAATCCATTGACCAACATTCACCTTGTTTATTGGGGACTAATAACCTTTCCGGACATCGTGGAGGAATGCGTTTTTTACGCTTTACCCTGAGATTAAGCTTTAATTCACAATACACCCGATATACCCGTTTATGATTCCATTGATAGCCGAGCTTTCTGATACGATTAAAACATTTAGGAAAGCCCCAGCGTAAATGCCGGTCTGTGATAGCATTCAACACCGAAACAATCACCGAGTCATCCTGCAACTTAGGTTGATAATAGTAATCACAACGGCTTAAACCAACAATGGCACAACTCATAGCAATAGTAACCGAATGATTTTGTTGTAGTTGCTGTGCCCACGTTTTACGTGCCCCTGTTGGCACTAAAGCTTTTTTATGATTTCTTCCTGAAGCTGGGATTTTAAGCTCAGTTCGGCAAACATCTGTTTAAGCTTACGGTTTTCCGCTTCTAGCTCTTTTAAGCGTTTAATATCCGACGTTTCCATTCCGCCGTATTTTTCTCGCCATTTATAGAAAGTTGAATTACCCATGCCATATGTACGGCACAACTCTTTAACGGGTACACCTACCTCTGCTTCTTTTAAAATAGCGACGATTTGATGTTCAGTCATTTTTTTCATCATTAAATCCCCTTTTCTTTTATCATAGAGAATTTTCTACTTTTTTGCTGTACTATTTTAGGGGGTAGTTACATAAAGGTGCACCTAAATGGTTAGTGATTTTTAGATAGTGAAAGATGGGTATGAGATAAAGCATAACCGACCACCTATTATTTAAAAGCTGCGCCGTATTAGCCCAAACTTAATCTGATAAATACTAACTACTCATCGGCATTCATTTTAATAAAATAAATGCCGATGAGTAAAATAAATTCTCCAGTTGTTTTCCTTCATTAATGCTTTTGCATCTATCTAAGTATGTATAAAAATGCATTTCCTATTTTTAATTACGCCTATTGGTTATCAGAACAAAACGCACACAACAATTTACTCAAAACTTATTCAAAGCGAGTAAAATAATCCACCAATACTTAACGTTTTTATTTAAAATGACTTACTATTCTATTAAATACCTTAAAAATGATGTCGATATTAAGATCCAACCACCAATAAAATCTAAATTGACACGCCTCCCCCCATATTTGGTTTACCTTTGTAATGCTTTTAAAATAAATACAGTTAATATGCTGAGTTGCTTTTTATTGAAACGGATGTATTGCCTGAAATCTTTTTAAAAAGATCTTTACGCTCATTTTTATTAAAAAATGTCCACGCTACAAATCGGCTTACTTTTTGTCCTTGTGCCATGGGTATAATTTTACTATCAATGACACCTGCCACTTTTAATTGTTTTTGTATTAATTCTAATGAGGATTTTTTAGATACTAACGAAGTAAACCATAAGCATTGATGTTTAAACACTACACTTTCTTTAATCATCTTTGTTATAAAAACACTTTCACCACTTTGACACCAAAGCTCGGCATGTTGCCCGCCAAAGTTAAGAACTGCTTTTTGTGTTGGGCTTGTTAACTTACCTAAATTTGTCAGCTTTTTACGCGTGCTGGCCAATGCTTCTTGCTCAGAAGAATGAAATGGTGGGTTGCACAGTGTTAGCAGGTAAAATTCTTTGGGTTTAATAATATGTTTAAATATGGCCGTCTTGTCTTTCTGCAATCGACATAACACAGATCCATTTAATAGGTTATTAGCTTGGCAAATTAACGATGCTGTTTTAATAGCGATCGGATTAATGTCGCTACCAACAAACGACCAGCCATATTCAGCACGCCCAAGAATAGGGTAAATCACATTTGCACCAACTCCGATATCAAGCACTTTCACTTGCTTGCCACAAGGGATCTGATTACCGTTGTCTTGTGCTAATAAATCCGCTAAAGAATGAATATAATCTGCCCTTCCAGGAACTGGTGGGCATAAATAACCATCAGGAATATCCCGCCACGATAACTGGTAATAATGGAGTAAAAGCGCCTTATTAAGCATTTTAACTGCTTTTGGATCGGCAAAATCAATCGACAAATTGCCATAACCATTGGGCTTAACAAACTGTGCCAAACTAGGCAAAGTTTGAATGAGCAGATCAAAATGATAACCGTCTTGATGTTTATTACGGTTATGTAAAGAAGGCTTTTTTAATGATACTGGCACACTGTTCCTATTTTATTGAAAATTAAATAGTCGCTATTATAAAATATTTAGAGCAATTAAGCGAAAATACCGACATCGCAAAACACGTGTAATATCAGTAGAAAATAATCAGTACAGCAATTTATTACCCTCTATCGTTAACGCCAGCTTATAATAGCGTGATTATAATATTTCATTGTCTCTGTTGTGGTATTTAATTGATAAAACTGAATAAAACGTAATAAAACGCTTTTTAAAATTAATTTTAGTTTTTATTTGTTATAATTGCACCAATTTAAAAAAGTAAAAAATGACATGAAAAATTATTTTAACTTACCGCTGGTATCACTTTTTGTATTATTGCTTTTCCCTTTTGATCTTTATGCAATGGGTTTTAACGAATATGATTTATCACTACTTTGGGCGATTCCTTTTGTGGGGATATTACTTTCTATTGCGTTAATTCCGCTATTTTTGCCACAACTTTGGCACTACCATTACGGCAAAATCATTATTTTTTGGACGTTGTTATTTTTAGCCTTTTTGTTGTTTTCATTTGGTTTGCAAACCGCCATCAATATTACCGTTCATGCAATTATGGTGGAATATCTTCCCTTTATCTTGTTATTGTTGGCACTATTTACCGTTTCAGGCGGAATTTTTATTAAAAGCGATGTGCTTAGCACACCCAAGCTAAATGTTGGTTTGCTGGCAATCGGAACGGTATTAGCCTCAATCATGGGTACTACAGGCGCAGCAATGTTAAT
>NZ_LZGZ01000243.1:0-1315 GCF_001690515.1 Gilliamella sp. Fer4-1
AATTAGCGCTGGATTGTACCATAAGGAAATTGTTAGGTAGTTCAATTGCATTAATAAATGGATTTGATGTTTCAAAATAGATCACCCATTTTAAAGCATTTTCTGATGTTAAGTAGGCGATAAAACCTTCAGAGCCATAACTCCCCTCACCTAAATAGCAGTTATTACCATCATTTAGGGCTATTTTTTTGATGATATCAATACTAGTTATATTATCAGGATCTTCGCTCAAAAAAAGATTCAAATTAAATGGCTTCCCCTTTTTTATAAATAATTGGGGATAAAATTGGGTTGAAAAAGAAATTGAATCACCAGTGGCAAAGTAAATGCCATCTTTTATCGGTAGTGTTTGCCTATCCCATAACGCCAATATTTTGGTCATCTAATCATCCTTTAATACTTATAAATAGATATCAAAAAGCATTTTGTTGTATGTACCCTGAAATACTTGTTTTATACAATTGTTATTAATTATCATTACCTGATTTATATGGAATATTAATGAAGTTAACTTTTTGTTTTTCAAATTTTCCTTTATATTGCTTTAAAGTTGAATGATTAACTACACTGTATTTATCTAACTCATGATGCAAAGTGCCATCATCCTCCCAAGAACATAATGGGCAAACATCGTATTGCCCTTGATGTTCTAAGGTTAAATAGCTACAACATGGGCATATATATAAAATATCTTCATCGCCAATAATAGTGATAGGTTCATTATATAAATCACTAATGTATTTTTTTAAATAGTGATTAGAATATCCTTTCAGCTTAATATCAATAAAATAGTCCAATAAAAATATTTGAACGGCACCATCAAAAATACTTGTATATGTTAAAGATTGACCATGCTCATCAAGGTAATCAGCAAAGAGAATATTCTCAATCTCTTTTGTTGGGCATTGTATAATCATATTAATAGCTAATTGTGTTAAAGCAAGTTTACGGCTAAGTGTCTTCATTGCAAATGCCCTATCATTATTATTAACCTATCTATTTCATGATTTTATACAAAATTAAATGTTATTTAATATGTCACAATTAAAGTTACTTTGATTTAGGTTTATCTTATTTAAAACCAATCTTTTGATATCATTAAATATGTTGTAAAACTTCAATGTGATTTTCCTTCATCATAGATAGTATTAAGTTTTATTGTGGCTGAAATTATCTAATTTAAACAAAAGATAGTCATATAATTTTTCTGCAAAAAAATTAGCATGTTCACTTTTTACTATTAAATTAAAAAAATAATATTGATCATACAACTCATCAATCATAAGGTCGGAAAGCATAAAAAACTCAAGGTATG
>NZ_LZGZ01000244.1:0-5704 GCF_001690515.1 Gilliamella sp. Fer4-1
AACGTAATTATCACTATCCCATATATAACCTGATTCCACCTCATATACCCGGTATTTGGTTTTCGGGATTGGAATGGTTTTACCTGCGGTTTGAAACGTATGCATGATAACCAGCTCGCCGCTTAATGGGCAGGTGGTCACCCCATCCATTCGTGCACGACTTTGGACATTTTGAACTATTTCCATATCACCCACCTTAATTTGCTGATCCATATCAAAAAAGCGTCCGATCAACCAGGTATCGGTTAGTGATTTGTAGTCATTAAGGCAATTTTTAAAATCAGTAATAACCTCATTTATGACTTTATTGGCTTTTGCTCGTACATCGGGTGTGATAACAGGCTCAGATAAGGGGGGAGCAATGATGTCCTCTGTCATTTTGTTATCCTATGATTGAAGTTGTTGTAAAATGAAATTCCAAACGTCACTTTTACCCTGATTACGTTGTAATAAACGTTTAACTTTTCTCTCTAAAATATCATGTCGATAGGCCCAATATATTTTCGGATAACTTTCTTGTAACGTTTGTAAGATATTCTCTAATAGCAGATCCTCTTTATCGGTTACCAATTTTTTTATTAATGATTCTGGCACCTGCCACCAAGGCGAAGTTTGCACCGCTTGCTCAACCGGTACATGCACCACATGTGATTGATGATTAATCCAGTAAAAAGCAAAAGCAGGTAGCACGTCTTGCCAGCTATCGGTAAAATAATCAAGCATGATTGACAAGTATTCGCCATCCCAGTAACGAAAAAACACTGTTTCACCATCGGGCATAATGGCTTGGGTTAAGCTCCGTAAATGGGCGCAGATGTCTGCAAAGGGTAAATGAGAGCGTGCTAGCCAGCCCCAGTCTTTGTGCTCAGTGTTATTAATCCAATCTAAAAAGGGGCTATGCTCATCAAGTCTCACTAGCATGGGCATAACAGAAAACCAGTGCTCGTAAGGCGTGCCACTATAAAGACCATAGGGCGTTTGTGAGCCATCAGTGATATAGTAGTTTTTAACCGCTTGCGCATCACTGACATTAGAAAGTACGGCATACAAAGGCATGGCAGAGGTAGCGGTAATCGTGCGCCATTGAGACAGTGGTATAGCTAGCATAATCTGCCCCTTGCATTGCGCAATAAAACCAACAAAGCTAAAAATCCGTTTAACTTATAAAAGACAAGAAAGGGATATTGAATAAGGCGATTGATGATTAAAGCAATACGACTAACAGCAAGCTCCATTATATTTACCTAAATTCCTTTAGAAAGTATTAAGAAACCGAAAATTAAAGGTATTTTTTAGCTAAGATAAGATCATTTTTTATTCTATGCAACCTTTTTTTAGTCTATTTTTGTTATTTTTTACTTATTTTGAAAAATCAATACATATGTATCAGGTTGTTACGCTTGGCGTAAATGTGTAAATACCCCCTCAAACTTAGCACACAACTGACGTAGAAAATTAAGTTGCTTGTTTTAGTGTTTTACATTCAATTGACGCCATGTTCTTCAATGTTCCATGCGGTCTTTCCGTGTTATAAATCATTACCCCTTCTTCGGTTACTCTCTTCGCTTCCGCTAAGTTGTTAAAAAGATATAAATCGAGCACTTAAGGGCGATAGTATGATTATTACATTTCATCCTATTTTGATGATAACGATACTAAGATCTAATATTCAATCGCGCATTTTTTAACTGATTAACAAGCTCTAGTAGTGATAAATTGAGTTGGTGCATAAATTGCTGGTATGAAAACTCTTTTTTGCTAATTTCATCTAATTGTAATTCCCAATGTGCTGTCATGTCGGGCATCGACATGATATCAGGTAATGATAAAATCAGATTTTTACCCACGTCTGTTGAACGTATTGTTTTACCTTGACGAGTCAAAAACTGGCGTTTAAATAACAATTCAATAATACCGGCTCTTGTTGCTTCGGTGCCTAATCCATCCGTTTCGCGCAATATTTTTTTTATTTCTGGATCTTTAACAAATCGGGCAATACCCGTCATAGCCGATAATAATGTGGCATCGGTAAAGGCTTTTGGTGGCTGGGTTTCTTTGCTCAGCAATTCAGTATCAACACATTGCACAGTTTCCCCCTTTTTAACCAATTTAGTTAATAACCCATTGGTTTCATTATCATCTGCATCAGTTTGGTAGTTTTTATTCCTAAATAGAATCTTCCAACCCTCATCAAGCATTTGGTTTGCTTTAGCAATAAATTTCCCGCCTTGAATATCAACATCAATTTGCAATTCGGCATATTTGTAAGCAGGATAAAATTGTGCTAAATATTGCGTTGCAATAACTTGATAAACTGCCTTTTCGTTATCGCTCAAATTTGTCATTTTAGTTTTGCGTAATGTTGGGATAATAGCATGATGTGCTTCGACTTTTTTATTATTCCAAGCTTTGGAACGCAAAGTAAAACTTGCCTGCTCAATAGCAGTTTGAAGCTCAGGGCAATTATTTTCAATAGCAGACTTAACGCCCATAATTTGTTTTAAATGATCTTCAGGTAGAAAGCGACAATCTGATCTTGGATAAGTAATTAATTTGTGCTTTTCATATAACGATTGACAAATGTCGAGTACATCTTGCGCACTTAATCCATTTTTCCTAGCCATTTCAATTTGCAGTGCCGATAAATTAAATGGCATGGGAGGCGCCAACTCTTTCTTTTTGTTGCTAACTTTATCAATTGTTCCTGGTTTACCTTTTATGCGTTGACAAACATTTTCAGCCAACTTTTTGACTAATACTCGCCCTTCTTCATCTTGATAAGGTGCACAGGCTTCGCTTGGTTGCCATTTTGCCTTAAATGTTTCATTGTCTTTGGTTTGTAATACAGCAAACACTTCATAAAAAGGTTTAGGTACAAATTGCGCTATCTCTAAATCACGCCTAACCACTAACCCTAAAATAGGTGTTTGTACTCGCCCAATTGATAATACACCTCGATAACCGTTTTTTTGTCCAACAATAGTGCAAAGCCGGCTCATATTAATGCCATAAAGCCAATCCGCTCTAGCTCTTGCCAATGCAGAGGTTGATAAAGGAATAAAATCTTGGTTATTGCGTAATTGTTGTAATGATTTTTCAACAGCGCTCGCATTTAAATCACTAATTAAACATCGCTGTATAGCTTTGCGTTTGCTCGGCGGTAATTGGCAATAATTTAAGACTTCATCCACCAATAATTGTCCTTCTCTATCGGGGTCACCGGCATGTACAATTTGATCGGCAGAGTTAATTAGATCGACCAAAATATTAAATTGTTTTTTTGTATTGTCTTTTGGCATTAAGATCCATTTTTCAGGCACTATAGGTAAATCACTCATCACCCATTTTTTATATTTAGGATCATAAATTTCTGGTGTAGCTTGCTCTAGAAGATGACCAATACACCAGCTAACAATATCACCATTACTTGCTTTAATAAAACCATTGCCTTTTTGGTGAGGTTTAGGCAATACATCAGCAATAGCTCTAGCTAAGCTGGGTTTTTCAGCAATAAATAAACGATAAGAATGATTAGATCGCATAACAATGATTATTCATTAAATATTTCAAGCAATATACGCTTCATAGAGGAGAGTATCTAATGTATAGTCCAACAATGTAGCCACATTCATCAACAGAAAATTATACAACCCCCAGCTTGGTAAAAAAACGCAAACAAAACAAATTAAAATTAACTTTTCGCAATTAGTTTTTTGCTGGTTGTTAAATAAAGGCTTAATAATATCCTTATCACTAACTGTATAAAAGCTCATAACCTTTTATCCATTTTTTGTAAAAATGTGACCACAATTACCACCACTTTTTATATTTAAGCCAAATAGCCGAAGCAATACAAATAACAACAAGCAGTAATATTAACCCAATAAAAGACCATTCTTGTTGGCTAAAAGGAATACCCGCTAAATTGACGCCAAGTAAACTAGTTAAAAATGTAATCGGCGTAAATATAATGGTAAATAGTGACATTAAGTAAATTCGTTTATTGGTTGATTCAGCCAAGAAACTATTAATTTGCTCCATTATTGAAGCTAACCGCAATAAACAGCTATCTATGTCAGATACATAATGGTTTTGCTGATTGGAAATATCGTGTAACCGTTGACGATCGTTATCATCAATCCATGAAATTCTTTCAGTCGAAATTTTTACAAAAATATCACGTTGCGGTGATAACAACCGACGTAAAACGATCAATTGTTTACGTACACGGCCTATTTCTTTATATGAAAATATCCGTTGGTTAAGAACTAAATCTTCTAGCCTGATGATTTTATTATGAGTACTATTAAAAGATAAATTAACTTGATCGCTAATTAAATCAGATATTTGAATTAGCCAATCAGCAACATCCACAGGTCCAATGCCTTTATCTAAATTGTCTTGCAGCTGAGAAATGGCGCCAATTTTTTGATGTCGGGTTGAAATAATCATGTTATCGGTGATATAAAAACGGAAAGTCACAATAGGATCTGGAAGTTCATTTGGAATAAAATTCACCCCTTTTAAAACCACTAAAATCCCCGACTCAAAACGGATTTCTTTAGATATTTGGTTCGATTTTATCAATTCGTTTTTGATCAAATCAGGAACTAAATGGGTGGTATTAATCCAATTAATGGTTTCTTGCTTCGCAAAATCTAAATGAATCCAAAATGGCTGCGAAATCGAAGGAACACTTTGTTCATTAAGTGGCATTGCTTTGCCTTTACCATCTAGCTGGCAACTAAAAGCCGGTTTAGCATCTAAGAGATGTGAAACAGAAATAGAACTGGTACTATTTTGATTAGTCATAACCGCCCCCATTTGTTATTTTTTAAAATTATATACTGAATTTAGCTTAAAATGGAGTAACCAATTAGAGTTTATTTATTTTGTTTAACGCATTAAATAAATTTGAGGTACACAAGCATTATCTGGATGAGGATAAATCCCTAATTCTACCTTATACCAACGGTTAATATTTTCTGAGGTTAAAACATCTTTAGGTATACCTTGTTTAACAAGTTTTCCTTGATTAATTAATAAGATCTTATCAGCATATAATGCAGCTAAATTGAGATCATGCAAAACACAGCATACGGCTAATTGTTGTTCGCAAGCCAGTTTCTTTAATAATCTTAAGGTTTGTTGCTGGTGATATAAATCAAGTGCCGAAGTAGGCTCATCTAAAAAGAGCAGTTTTTCAGTTGACTGTACTTGCCACAACTGCGCTAAAACTCTAGCTAACTGCACGCGCTGTTGTTCTCCACCAGATAAGTTACGATAATCTCGATTTGCTAGTTTTAAACAATCTGTTTGCTGCATAGATTGTTCTATTGCTATATCAAAATCAGTTTTTCCATATGGCGAACGCCCCATAGCGACGACCTCTTTTACTTTAAAAGGAAACGTCAATTGGTTATGTTGTAGCATTACCGTGCGAATTTTAGATAATTGCTTTTCTGACCATTTTGACAACGGTTTATTGAATAAATAACACTCTCCTGATGATGGCTTTTGGTAACCTGTTAACAAACGCAATAGTGTTGATTTTCCTGCACCATTAGGTCCAATAATAATGGTAATTTTGCCCACTTCTATAGTTAAAGAGATATCATTAATTAAAGTGTGATTTGCATAATTAAAAGTTAAATGTTGAGCAGTTAGCATCATTAGATTCCATTTATTATTTATGTCTTAAAAT
>NZ_LZGZ01000245.1:0-743 GCF_001690515.1 Gilliamella sp. Fer4-1
AGAATTATCTAAAGATAAATGCTTTATCATTAAACAACAACAAGACACGTTTACCCATCATATCAATGGGTACTTATTTGAAAATAAATTAATATTATCAAATTTAGTTTTTCAAGATGATCTATTTTATGATTTTTCTTATCTAAGTGGCGACTTTATTAAGTGCAATATTGATAGGTTTTCTGTTGATATTTTAGATAAACAGTAGCCTGTTTATTATAAATAACCATGATAGAATCAATATCAAATATTACATTAAAACCTCTTCCTCGGGTGAAAAAGAGGTAATTAGTACGCTTGTTGTGGTGGATACTATTGCTATAACGACAAACTGGATTTTAGTAATTTAAAAGCGACTTCGTACCAAAAAGATAAGTGTAGTGGTCTAATAATTTAAGACGCTCAATTAGGTGGTAAACTAACTGAAACCCTCTGCAAACAAAGTAGCGGCTCAGCTGGCAGTCGAACGATAACCACAAAACTGAACCAGCAAGGTATCAAGATGGGTCGTAACAAAGTGAGAAAATTAATGAAAGAGGCTAAATTATACAGTAAGTAACCTAAAGCAAGGCATTTCAACCGTGCAACCAAGGAGAAATTTGAACTGCTCAATAAGCTATCACGGAACTTTAACTAGCCTAGTCCAAATCAGGTATGGGCAAGTGATATCACTTATATTTGGGCGGGTGGCAGGTGGATTTATTGGGCGATAGTAGCCGATTTGTACGCTCGGCGGGTAGTGG
>NZ_LZGZ01000246.1:0-1253 GCF_001690515.1 Gilliamella sp. Fer4-1
CTACATTGCGCATCTGGATTGCCAGATTCCGCAGCTTCAGTATCTAACTCAACGCCTTTGGCAAAATCTTTTTTTAACCCACCCAATCCATTGTAATACATATTAGCTAAATTATGTTTTGCCATCATATTGCCTTTTTGGGCAGCTTGCTCATAAAGTTTTCTGGCTGTCGTGTAGCTTTTTTTTACAGCAGTTTCGTTATAATAGAAAACGCCTAGATTATTGAGTGCCTCTTTATTACCTTGTTTTGCTGCTTTTTCATACCAATCTTTGGCTTTAAAATAATTTTGACTGATACTGTTATCATTTAAATTTTGTTCAATTCCTTTACGATAATGTTTTTTTTCTGCAAATTCGTAAAGTGTCCCCATATTATATTGACCTAGAGCATTACCATTCAATGCTGCTTTTTCATATAACTCTTTTCCTTTTAGTAAATTTTGCTCTACACCTTGACCTGTAGCATACATATAGCCTAAAGCTACTTGGGCATCAGAGTGATTTTGATTAACTGCTTTTTGATACCATTCAATAGCTTTTGCATAATCTTGTTTAACACCTAGGCCATAGTTATACATATAACCTAAATTGTATTGTGCTTGAGCGTTATTTTGTTCAGTCGCTTTTTTATATTCAACATTAAAATTGTATTTTGTATTTAGTTGTGCAAAAACTGAAATGTTTACAGATATTAATAAGCAAATTATCAATGTTAATTTTTTCATTTATCTGCCTGTGTTAGTTGGGGGAATATTATTTTTATTAAAGGATCTTTTTTATTTATTTGCAAGCTTATTTATGATTATTTAATAAGCATAAATATCTTTTTTATCTTTATCTGATTACATGTCGATTTATTTTAATGTGCAGACATGTTCATTTATTATTGCTGTCTAGTTTTCAAGTTTACGTGATGGAACGTGAGGGTAAAGGATTGCATTCTACCATATAGAAACAAGCACCAAAAAGAATCATAATATTTTTTATTCGGATGTAATGAGAAGACCTATAGTGTAGAAGAATTCAAAAATAACAAAGAATTACCAGATAAATATCGTAAAATGTGCCAGAACGGTGAAATAGATGGGGATAGTTTAAATTGTGAAAATTCTTTCCAAGCAATTTTAAGTTTAAGCACGTCAGCTAGCAACCCTCACGCACGGAATTAATTTAACTAAGAAGCTACATTGTGGCTTTTAATATTCTTTGTGATGACGCATTTATAATAAATTGATTTTTTTTATTTATTATAA
>NZ_LZGZ01000247.1:0-1618 GCF_001690515.1 Gilliamella sp. Fer4-1
CTAAACCTAACTTATTCTACAAGTGAAATTAACAATAGCTTACATGAATTGACATTAACTCATTTTTTAAAAAAAATATCCGAACAACAATATAAATTAAATGAACTAAAATAATAGAATTTCAACTATCAATTTAGAATAATGGAAAAATAATAAAAATATAATTTCTAAACTATACTGTTAGGCTTAAACTATAATCGCTACCGATACTACGACCCGTACACCGCCCGCTACATCAGCCAAGACCCTATCGGACTGGCTGGTGGTGAAAATGCCTATAGCTACGTCCCCGAACCACTGGCTTGGATTGACCAGTTGGGGTTGTCGGGGTTGTCGGATGAGTGCCCGGGAGTGAAAGCTGGAAAGGAGGCAAGTGCAACTCAAATTCCTGTAGATGAAAATAGATTTGTACTGCCAGATATTCCAAGAGTAGCGCAATCTCGAATTAATGTTGCAAATGTTACTCATGATAATGGTAAAGTAAGAGGTTTTAAATACGCCATGGGAAAACATAGTATTAATGCGACTATCCCCAATAAAAGTCGTTTTGTCATTACAAATGATGAAGTTAAAATGCTTTTGCAACGTTCCGATATTGTTAATAAACCCGTTTATAATCCAATTCAAATCGGGGGCAAGGTTGAAGTAGATAAATTTGTACGTCAAGTTGGCGTAGATAAAATTATAGGTATTGATCAAAGTGGAAGAAAAACGTCTATTCTAGCTATTATTGCTGATAAGAAAGGAAATTTAATTAATACTTTTCCTGGTAAATTGTAATTAATTTAAAAGGATAATTATGCCTCTGATTAATTTAAAAAAAACACGTTTGAATAATGAAGATGATGATATAGTACTCTACCGAACATTTCACGAAAATAATGGGCGTTATTTGGAAAGGGAAGATGAGCCAGAAAAATTTAAAGTACTATGGAATATTGATGATTCATCTCCTTCTGTATTTAAAAGCAATCAAGATATTAATATGTTAATGCAAGATATTGAGGTGGTTTTAAATGAGGCTCATTCACAGAATGACAATGAGATGTGTAATCATCTAAAAGAAATATTTGTTCTATGTAAATTGTGTTTATGGAATAACGGTATGTTTTACTTAGAATTTACTCCTTGGGGGGTGAAATTGGATAGCTATCCTAGCAACCTTCCCGATAAATTTAAATTTAATATATCAACTATCGACAACTAATTGATTATTAAGTTAAAAACAATAATAAGGTGACCAAGCCAGCTACCATCGTGATATCAGCGAAAAACTGAGGGTAATGAATTATCCAATGGTATAAAGAGGGTAATTAAATATGTACAGTGGCATTGTTTTATATAATACAGAAAACATCTCACCAAATATTGTGTTAGAGTTTACTGAAACACTATTTTCGGCATTAAATATTCCTATTACAGAAGCTAGTTATATTAAACCAATAATAAGGAAAAGAGTTATAATGATTTTAAGTTTGTTAATATATCACTGAAAGGATTAAAACGTAAAATAAATCTACAAGAGGCGACCGCTTTTGATGTACTGAATGTGTTAGACGATACTTGTTATCTACGTTTGGTTTATTATACGGAAGAATTTGGCGGTACTAGCGATATT
>NZ_LZGZ01000248.1:0-21988 GCF_001690515.1 Gilliamella sp. Fer4-1
CATACCGATAATACAACAGCTTTTCGCCTTTCTCAAAAAGTATTAGATGATTTCAATCAAAGAACTTTTAACCAACAATGGCATGAAAAAGCGTTACAAGATCGGTATAATTGGATACTTGAAAGGCTAGAAAGATTATTAGCTATAGATTTAACTTCAGTAAAACAAATGAAAAGTCCGCAAATGGAAAATAAGAGTTAAACTACTATTATATTGACGTAAAGTAACTATAAAAAAGATGATTTATTTTATAGTTACTAATATCTTATCTTTACTTAGGAACATAAAATATGACTTCGATTGATTCTCAATCAAGCACTAGTACCCAACAACGCGAGCAACTACAACGCCAAATCTGGAAAATTGCCGACGAGGTACGGGGTGCAGTCGATGGTTGGGATTTTAAACAGTATGTACTTGGTTCTTTGTTTTATCGCTTTATTAGTGAAAATTTTGCCAATTATATTCAAGGCGATGATGGCAGTATTGATTACAGCACGTTATCTACCGATATTATTACCGATGAAGCCAAGCAAGATGCCATAAAAACCAAAGGCTATTTTATCTATCCCGACCAACTATTTTGTAATGTTGTTGCTAATGCAAATACCAATCCAAGCTTAAATACTGACCTAGCCGATATTTTTAATGCAATTGAAAGTTCTGCTATTGGTTACCCATCAGAAAGTGATATTAAAGGATTATTTGCCGATTTTGATACCACCAGCAATCGCTTAGGTAATACAGTTGCCGATAAAAACAAACGGTTAGCCGCAGTACTTAATGGTGTTGCCGAACTTGATTTTGGTGATTTTGCAGACAATCAAATTGATCTGTTTGGCGATGCTTATGAGTTTTTGATTTCTAATTATGCCTCGAATGCCGGTAAATCTGGTGGTGAATTTTTTACGCCGCCGAATGTGTCGAAATTGATCTCACAATTAGCCTTACATAATCAAACAAAGGTCAATAAAATCTATGACCCAGCGGCAGGTTCGGGTTCTTTATTGTTACAAGCGAAAAAACAGTTTGATGAACATATCATTGAGGATGGATTTTTCGGTCAAGAGATTAATCATACCACCTATAACCTTGCTCGAATGAATATGTTTTTACACAATATCAACTATGATAAATTCGAAATAGCTTTAGGCGACACGCTACTTAACCCAAAATTTGGCGACGAAAAACCATTTGATGCAATCGTTTCTAATCCACCCTATTCAATTAAATGGATTGGCAGTGATGATCCAACCTTAATTAATGATGACCGATACGCACCTGCTGGCGTGCTGGCACCAAAATCGAAAGCCGATTTTGCTTTTATTATGCATGCACTAAGTTACCTGTCCGAGTGTGGGCGAGCGGCAATTGTTACTTTTCCGGGGATATTTTATCGTGGTGGTGCGGAACAAAAAATTCGCAAATATTTGGTCGATAATGATTTTGTTGAAACCGTAATTTCACTGGCACCCAACTTATTTTATGGTACCTCGATTGCGGTTAATATTTTAGTGCTTGCCAAAAATAAAACCGTCAAAACAACACAATTTATTGATGCTAGCAAACTCTTTAAAAAAGAGACCAATAATAATGTGCTCACTGATAAACATATTCAAGAAATTATGCAAGTATTTGCTAGCAAGCAAGATATCGAATATTTTGCTAAATCAGTTGATAATCAAACCATTGCGGAAAATGACTATAATCTATCGGTCAGTTCGTATGTGGAAGCCGAAAATACCCGTGAAGTGATTGATATCACCCAGCTTAATGCCGAAATAAAAGATACCGTAGCTAAAATTGATAGCTTACGCTCCCAAATTGACACGATTGTGGCGGAGATTGAGGGATGATTAAGCGTAATAATATAATTGAACTGCTGAAAGGTATTGAGGTTGAGTGGAAAAATTTGGATGAAGTAACAAATTATGAACAACCTACCAAATATCTTGTCACATCAACAAATTACAATGATGAATACAAAACACCTGTTTTGACGGCAGGTAAAACTTTCATTTTAGGTTATACGAATGAGATAGCTGGAATTTATGCAGGGAAAAATAATCCAGTTATCATTTTTGATGATTTTACAACCGCAAATAAATGGGTTAATTTTGATTTCAAAATTAAATCGTCAGCAATGAAAATCATCAGTTCAGCTGATGAAGAAAAATATAATTTAAAATATATTTATTATTGGATGAATACACTTCCAAATGAAAAGATAGATAATGATCATAAAAGACAATGGATTAGTAATTATGCTAATAAAAAGATTCCAGTACCTCCATTTTCGATTCAAACCGAAATTGTCCGTATTTTAGACACATTTACAGAGCTCACAGCAGAGCTCACAGCAGAGCTCACAGCAGAACTTACTATACGAAAAAAACAATACAACTATTATCGAGATAAATTATTAAGCTTTAAAGATGATAAAGTGGAATGGAAATCAATTGACGAAATAGCCACCTTAAAAAGAGGGATTCGTGTTGTCCGAAATGAATTGTCACCAAAAGCTAGCTATAAAGTCTACCAAAATAGTTTAACACCTTTAGGATATTATGAAAAAACTAATACTAAAGAGAATACAACATTTATAATAAGCGCTGGTGCAGCTGGAGAAATCGGTTATAGTCCAGAAGTATTTTGGGCTGCCGATGACTGTTTTTACTTTGAATGTTCAAATCATATATTAAGTATATTTATTTCATGTATTAAAAAATAAACAAAAGTACATTTCATCTCAAGTAAGACGCTCAAGCATACCTAGATTACCTCGATTGGTTATTGAAAAACTAAAAATTCCCATTCCCCCACTCAAGGAACAAGCCCGTATTGTCGAAATCTTAGATAAATTCGATGCGCTTACCAATTCAATCACCGAGGGGTTACCGCGTGAGATAGCATTACGCCAAAAACAATATGAATATTATCGGAATTTATTATTAGACTTTCCGAAAGAGTAAGAATCATAAGATAGAGTTATAAAAAGATGAATGCCACATTAAGGAATATTGCTGAAAAGCTGGATAAAAATGATAAAAAAAACCAATTAATCTATGCCTTTAACGGTACTGGTAAAACACGTTTATCTCAAACATTTAAAAATTTAATTATATCGCAGCATAAAGGCGATAAAGAGAATAATGCAGCCTTAACAAGGCACAAAATCCTTTACTATAACGCTTTTACTGAGGATTTGTTTGCTTGGGATAATGATAAACACCAAGAGGGTGAACATCAATTAATCATAAAACCTAACTCATTTACGGACTGGATTTTGAAAGACCAAGGTCAGGATCAAAACATCGCTCACTACTTTCAATCCTACACCCAGCAAAAATTAACGCCACATTTCAATGAGGATTTTTCCGCTGTGACTTTTTCGCTCGCAGGGGGTAATGATCAACGTATTGATAATATTAAAATCTCCAAAGGGGAAGAAAATAATTTAATTTGGAGTATTTTTTTCACCTTGATTAGTTTGGTGATCGCAGAGCGCAATATTGTTGAGCCTAAAGAACGTTCTACCAATGAATTTGATCAGTTACGCTATATTTTTATTGATGATCCAGTCAGCTCATTGGACGAAAATCACCTAATCCAATTAGCGGTCGATATTGCTAAATTAATCAATAGCAGCAAATCGGATATTAAATTTATTATCACCACTCATAACCCATTATTTTACAATGTGTTGTATAATGAACTGGGTTTAAAAACAGGCTGTATTTTAAAACGATTTGAAAATGGCGATTTTGCCCTAGAAGAAAAAAAAGGAGATTCAAATCAAAGCTTTTCGTATCATCTTTATTTAAAAGATATTTTGCAACAAGCCATTAGCGAAAAGAAAATTGAAAAATATCACTTTACTTTATTACGTAACTTGTATGAAAAAACGGCCTGTTTTTTAGGATATCCAAAATGGTCAGAACTCCTGCCTGATGATAAACAAGTTTATTTAACACGGATTATCAACTTTACCAGTCATTCAACATTATCGAATGAAATGATCCCAGAACCATCCGAGCCAGAAAAACAGATCGTTTCATTTTTACTTAATCATTTACTCGAAAATTACAATTTTAAATAGCTGGAATGGACTATGACAATTTACACAACACCTCTTGCTGAAACCAATCATTATATTATTTTAGATAACTACAACAGGCTTGAAGAGCCGGCAGCGACTTATCAAACTGAAAAAGAGTTAGAAAAAGAGCTGATTGATGATTTAGTCCGTCAAGGTTATGAATATCTTCCCGAACTGAATAATCACGAAAAATTGCTAGCTAATATTCGTGATCAATTACAAACCTTAAACAAAATGCAGTTTACCGATAAGGAATGGCAGCGCTTTGTATTAGAGTATTTAGATAAACCCAATGAGTCGATGATCGACAAAAGTCGCAAAATCCACCACGATCATATCTATGATTTTGTTTTTGATGATGGACATATTCAAAATATCAAGCTGTTAGATAAAAAAGATGTCACCAATAATAAATTACAAGTTATCCGTCAATTCCAGCAAACTGGCAATTATGCAAATCGTTATGATGTGACGATTTTAGTGAATGGCTTGCCCCTTGTTCAAGTTGAATTAAAAAAGCGGGGTATTGCCATTCGTGAAGCCTTTAACCAAGTGCATCGCTATAGTAAAGAGAGTTTTAATCAAGATAATTCACTGTTTAAATATTTACAACTGTTTGTTATCTCAAATGGTACTGACACGCGCTATTTTGCTAACACCACTAAGCGCGATAAAAACAGCTTTGATTTTACAATGAATTGGGCCAATGTTAAAAACGAGCCGATAAAAGATCTAAAAGATTTTACCGCTACCTTTTTTGCCAGCCGCACGCTGTTAAATGTGTTACTGACTTATTCGGTGCTTGATGTAAATGACACATTGTTAATTATGCGCCCTTACCAAATTGCCGCCACCGAGCGTATATTGTGGCAAATCATTAGCGCTTATCATGCCAAAAAGTGGAGTAGCTTACAAAGTGGAGGATTTATTTGGCACACAACCGGATCTGGTAAAACCTTAACGAGTTTTAAAGCGGCACGGTTAGCAACAGAATTAGCATTTATAGATAAAGTCTTTTTTGTGGTGGATCGTAAAGATCTCGATTTCCAAACCATGAAAGAGTATCAAAAATTTTCCAAAGATAGTGTCAATGGCTCAAACAGTACCGCAGGACTTAAGCGTAATATTGAAAAAACCGATAATAAAATTATTGTTACCACCATTCAAAAACTTAACAATTTAATAAAAAGCGAAGATGATTTAGCCATCTATGATAAACATGTGGTATTTATTTTTGACGAAGCGCACCGCTCCCAGTTTGGTGAAGCGCAAAAAAACTTAAAGCGCAAGTTTAAAAAATATTATCAGTTTGGCTTTACGGGTACACCGATCATGCCAGCTAACGCGTTAGGTGCACAAACTACCGCGGATGTGTTTGGTCGTGAATTACATGCTTATGTGTTAACCGATGCCATTCGTGACGAAAAAGTCTTAAAATTTAAAGTGGACTATAATGATGTGCGCCCTAATTTTAAATCGATTGAACAAGAACAAAATCTAGAAAAACTCAGCGCTGCTGAAAATAAACAAGCACTACTTCACCCAAAACGCATTGAACAAATTACCCAATATATTTTGAATAATTTTAAGCAAAAAACCCACCGTTTAATGGGCAATGGTAAAGGATTTAATGCCATGTTTGCCGTGAGCAGTGTCGATGCGGCAAAACTCTATTATGAATCGTTCAAAAAATTACAAAAAGATGCCAGCAAGCCGTTAAAAATAGCAACAATATTTTCTTATGCAGCTAATGAAGAACAAGACGCACAAGGTAATTTTGCCGATGAAAGCTTTGAAACTGACGCTTTAAATCAAAGCGCTAAAGAATTTTTAGCAATGGCAATCGACGATTATAATAAGGAATTTAAATCAAACTATGATGTTAGTAGTGAACAATTTCAAAACTATTATCGCGATCTGTCATTAAAGGTAAAAAATCGGGAAATCGATTTACTAATTGTGGTTGGCATGTTTTTAACGGGTTTTGATGCGCCAACACTCAATACATTATTTGTTGATAAAAACCTGCGGTATCATGGCTTAATTCAAGCTTTTTCACGCACCAATCGTATTTACAATGCAACCAAAACCTTTGGTAATATTGTAGCGTTTCGTGATTTGGAACAAGCTACCATTGATGCAATAAAAACATTTGGTAAAAGCAATACCCGAGAAGTGGTGTTAGAAAAAAGTTATGATGAATATATGCAGGGTTTTACTGATAAAGTATCAGGCGATATTCACAATGGGTATTTAACAATCATTGCCGATTTACAAGAAAAATTTCCCCGTGCTGATGAAATCATCACCGAAAAAGATAAAATAGCGTTTGTTAAATTATTTGGCGAGTACTTGCGTGCTGACAATGTATTGCAAAATTATGATGAATTTGTGGCATTAAAAGCATTCCAACAACTCGATACGACTGATGAACAAGCCATGCTAGCCTTTAAAGCTCGACATAATGTAACCGATGATGATCTACAAAAAATGCAAACAATAAAATTGCCAACCGACCGTGCAATTCAAAATTATCGTTCAACTTATAATGACATCCGCGATTGGCTACGCAGAGAAAAGGAATCTAATCAACAAGCTCAATCAACCATTGATTGGGATGATGTGGTTTTCGAAATTGATCTATTAAAATCACAAGAAATCAATTTGGATTATATTCTTGAGCTGATTTATGAACAAAATAAACAAGAAAAAACCAAACAAGATATTGTTGAAGAGACTCAACGATTGATTCGTTCAAGTTTAGAAAACCGAGCTAAAGAAGGGTTAATTGTTGAGTTTATTAATCAAACGGATTTAAATAACATTCCCGACAAAGCCAGTACGGTTGATGCTTTTTATCAATATGCACAACGTCAGCAACAAGCTGAAATTAACGCCTTAATCGAAGAAGAGAATTTAAATGAAGCAGCAACCAAACGCTATATTGCTTCTTCATTAAAGCGCAAATATGCAACCGAAAATGGCACTGAATTAAACGAAATGTTACCGAAGATGAGCCCACTTAATCCACAATATTTAATCAAAAAACGTCGGGTTTTTGAAAAAATAGCAACAATGGTTGAAAAATTTAAAGGGGTTGGTGGCAGTGATAACATCTAATTATTAACGATAAAGGGCATGGAATTGCGCACTGACTTTTCCCTGCCCTATAAATAATCAAGCAATATGGTTTGCTATAATCTGCTATGTCTTAATTTAATATGTGTTTTAATTTAATATATTTTTTAATAGATGAAGTTCTTATCCATTCTATTTTTTGTAAAAAAGTGATCGATATCACATTAACCCACATTCAAATTTACTATAAAAATAAAAGCGCAATATAATAAGGCGCATTAGAGGTTTCTGTTTTAAATAGAGGAAAGTGATCATGCAATACACTAAACTGGGTAATAGTGATTTAACTGTCTCGCAGATTTGTTTAGGTTGTATGGGATTTGGCGATCCTACAGCAGGTATTCACAACTGGACACTAAATGAATCAGAAAGCAGCAAAATTATTGGATATGCTCTTGAGCAAGGTATTAATTTTTTCGATACCGCAATCGCTTATCAAAATGGCTCAAGTGAAAGATATGTTGGCAAAGCATTACGCGATATGAGCCAGCGTGATGAAGTGGTCATAGCAACAAAATTTTTACCACGTACAGCTGAGCAAATTGCTAATGGTATAACTGGGCAACAAGCTATCAACCAATCACTCAACCAAAGCCTAAAAAATTTGGGGGTAGATTACGTCGATCTTTATATTTATCACTATTGGGATTACAACACGCCTATAGTAGAAGTCCTTGAAACCCTTCATCAAAATATTCAGGCAGGCAAAATCCGTGCAATTGGCATTTCGAACTGTTATGCATGGCAACTGGCAAGAGCAAACACTATAGCAAAATATGAAGGCTTAACACCGTTTGTTTCAATGCAAAGCCACTATAACTTAATTATGCGTGAAGATGAGCGAGAATTATTTGGATTATGCCAAGAAGATAATATTGCCATGACGCCTTATAGCGCTCTTGCCAGCGGTCGCCTTGCTCGTCCATATAACACCCAAACTGTACGCGCCAATGCGGATAACTATGCGAAGAAGAAATACGACAAAACCGCCGAGCAAGACCACGTGATCATCGATAGAGTTGCAGAAATTGCTCAACGCCACCAAGTATCCATGACGGAAGTTTCATTGGCATGGCTATTAACTAAAGTTACTGCTCCTGTTGTGGGTGCAACAAAAACCGAACAAATTCAAGATGCCGTCAAAGCAACCCAATTACAATTAAGCAATGATGAGCTAAACTACTTAGAAGAATGCTATAAACCTCACGCATTAGTTGGCATAATGGCAGATAACAAACCACAAATAAAACAAGCTAATTAGCTTAGATATAAGGTTGTTATCGAAAATAATAAAAATTAGTGGCTATTTACCGCTAATTTTTATAACAGCGTAGCGCTAGGTTTTGACTCTGTTAAGTGACTTATTTTGAGTGATTTTGTATGCAAAATCTTGCATTTTCATAATGGTAAATAATTTTCGAGAAATCAAACGGCTCACCAGATGAGGTATAAAATATTTCTTCAACGCAAAGAGCAGGATCCCCCGCTTGTAACCCAAGATATTTTGCTATGTTTGCATCAATTTTGATGATTTGAAAATATTTATCAGAAAAACCAATATTGATATTGTAATTTTCTTGAATGTAGCTAAAAATTGAACGTTCAACAATGTCTGTATTTAAATAACAAATAAGCTTTTTGCGATAATAGGACTGTTCTAAGCAATATAATTTATCATCAACATAACGTAATCTTTTTACAAAATAAACATCTTCACAATCATCACATTGTAGGTTTTCTTTCACTCTTGCACTGGGTTTGATAATGTCAACATTAAACACTTTAGATGAACCATATACATCATCTAAATCAACAGTAAAGCCATGGCTTTGTAAAAAACTGAGGTAGCCTCTTTTTTTGCGCTCACGAACAAAAATACCGCTACCTTGCACTTGATAAATAACGCCTTGTCGTTCCAGACAATTGAGCGCTTTAATAATTGTGCTACGACTCACCTGATACTGATTAATCAACCCTTCAATATTAGCAAGTTGAGTACCTTTAGCTAATTGTTGCTGATAGATCGTCTGTTTAATTTTTTTGGCAACATCTTGATATTTAATCATTGATATATCTTTTTATTGAATAAGCAATTTAACTATTATTTTATACAGGTTAGGTTAACTTTTAAATTAAATGATGTAAAAAGTCGATCTAGATCACAAACAATATAATTGTTAATTAACAATTTTGAAATTGCCTATAAAATAATCTTACTGAATTGCTTTTAAGGAGTTTATGGATGTCATCAAAAATTAGAGATTATAACAAGCTAGCTGTTGATATTTTAAATGAGTTAGGTGGTGAGAAAAATATTGTTACCGTTTCTCGCTGTGCAACACGCCTTCGCCTTGTTACCCAACATACACCAGATCACGCAAAAGAAAACATTGCTAAATTACCGGGCGTGATTACCGTTGTTGAAAAAGGCGGTCAAATCCAAGTGGTTATTGGTACGCATGTTGATAAAGTCTATAACGCTTTTACTCAACTTGTTAATACTGATAACAAAATTGAAGTAGAAAATGATAGCAACATATTAAATCGCATCATTGCAACAATGTCGGCTGTATTTGCCCCGTTTGTCTATATTTTAGCCGCATCAGGAATTTTGCAAGGTATCTTGATTTTACTTAAATTGGTCTGCCCTGAGCTAGAAAAGACTGGAACTTTTGAGGTGTTCAATTTCATCTCTTGGGCGCCTTTTGTCTTTTTGCCTATTTTTATTGCCATTACCGCTTCACAGCATTTCCGTTGTAACTTATATATCGCCGTTGCTTGCTGTGCAGCACTGCTATCGCCAACATGGACTGAGTTTGCAAAACTAATAAGCGAGGGGCAAGAAATTAATCTATTTGGCATTGCACTATCGAAAACCACTTATGCCTCAACCGTTTTACCACCACTCTTTTTAGTTTGGTTACTCTCTTATTTAGAGCGCTTCTTAGAACCTCGCCTGCACAGTATTATAAAACCGGTGCTATTACCATTATTTAGTCTTGTCATTATGGTGCCTTTAACATTACTTATTGTTGGTCCATTAACTGCCAATGGTGCACAATATATTGCTGATGGTTATAACTGGTTTGTTAATTTAGCCCCATCGTTTGCTGGTGGAATTATTGGTGCCGTTTGGCAAGTGTTTGTTATTTTTGGCGTGCACTGGGGGATCACACCGGTTATCGTTGAAAACTTTAAACAATATGGTCAAGACTCTTTCCAAGCATTTCAAACCATCGCCGTTATTGGTCAAGTCGGAGCAGCATTTGGTTTTTATTTAAAAACCAAAACTCAAGAGATGAAAGGCATTTCATTATCCGCTTTTATTACTGGCTTATTTGGGATAACCGAACCGGCTATTTATGGCGTTAACTTACGTTTTAAAAAGCCATTTATTTATGGCTGTATTTCGGCTGCTTGTGGTGGTATTGTGGCCGGGTTCTTTTCTCCTCACTACTTTGCTTATGCTGGTTTGCCTGGCCCTTTAACTATCGTCAATGCAATTAGCCCAAACAGCCCTAGCTCATTTATTGGTGTTGCAGTTGGGTCACTTATTGCTTTGGTGGGACCTGTCGTTTTAATTCAAATCTTTGGTACTGGTGAAACGAAACAAGATGAGTCTGTTATTGAAAATGATACGCCTAAAGTCTTGCTTGACGAGCTGGATATCACAAGCCCAATGACAGGACATGCTTTACCCCTAAGTGAAGTACCTGATCCTGCTTTTTCACAAAAATTAATGGGCGAAGGGATTGCGATTGAACCGACTGATAATCACGTTTATGCGCCTTTTGATGCCGAGGTAACTGCGGTATTTGAAAATTCTAAACATGCCATTGGTTTAACATTAGATAACGGCGTTGAGTTACTAATTCATGTGGGGATTGATACGGTTAATTTGACCAATAACGAGTTTGCATATCACGTTGAATTACACCAAAAAGTAAAAAAAGGTGATTTACTCATCAGCTTCAATCCTGAGGCAATTAAGCAAGCTGGCTACCCGTTAATCACCCCAATTATTATTGTTAATACCGATCAATACCAATTCATTTCATTAACGGATAAAACAGAAGTAACAGTTGATGATATCATATTTAAAATTAAGCAATAACAAGGAATCAAAAATGACTAAAAAACCATTTTTATGGGGCGGCGCTTTAGCCGCTCACCAATTTGAAGGTGGCTGGAACGAAGGCGGCAAAGGACCCAGCGTGGTTGATGTTATGACCGCTGGTGCTCATGGCGTTGCAAGACAAATCACCCAAGATATTGAACCCGATAAGTTTTACCCAAACCATACGGCCATTGATTTTTATCATCATTATAAAGATGATATCAAACTCTTTGCTGAATTAGGTCTTAAATGTTTACGCACGTCAATTGCTTGGACACGCATTTTTCCAAAAGGTGATGAGCTTGAGCCAAACGAAGAAGGCCTGCGCTTTTATGATAATGTTTTTGATGAACTCATTGCTCATGGCATAGAGCCTGTTATCACGCTATCACATTTTGAAATGCCATTACATATAGCTCGCCATTATGGTGGTTTTAGAAACCGTAAAACAGTGGAATTTTTTGAACGTTTTGCCACTGCGTGTTTTGAGCGTTATAAAAATAAAGTCAAATACTGGATGACATTTAACGAAATTAATAATCAAATGGATACCAGTAATCCTATCTTCTTTTGGACGAATTCGGGCGTCCAAGTTAAACCGGGCGAAAATCCGCAAGAAGTTCTGTACCAAGTTGCTCACTATGAACTATTAGCCAGTGCCAAAGCGGTGATTGCTGGTAAAAAAATCAATCCAGATTTTCAAATTGGTTGTATGGTGTCACATGTGCCAATTTATCCATATTCTTGTAACCCTGAAGATATGATGGCATCAGAAATCGCTATGCATCAACGCTTCTTCTTCCCTGATGTTCACGTTCGTGGCTATTACCCTGCATATGCATTAAAAGAGTTCGAACGTGAAGGCTATAAACTTGATATTACACAAGAAGATCTTGCTTATTTAAAACAAGGTACAGTTGATTACATTGGTTTTAGTTACTACATGTCAACGGTTGTAAAAGCAGATGCCAAAAATGACAATCGCGATAACATTGTTAACGGAGCGCTACCTAATGCGGTTGAAAATCCTTATATTAAAAGCAGCGACTGGGGTTGGCCTATTGATCCTGAAGGATTACGTTATACCTTAAACCGTTTATATGATCGTTATCAGTTACCATTATTTATTGTCGAAAATGGATTTGGTGCCATTGATGAGCTAGAAAATGGTAACCAAGTGCATGACAAACCACGCATTGAATACCTAGGTGCTCATATCAAAGCGATGCAAACCGCCATGGATTATGATGGTGTTGATGTGATGGGCTATACCGCTTGGGGGATTATTGATGTGGTGTCATTTACCACTGGTGAAATGAAAAAACGCTATGGTGTAATTTATGTTGACCGTGATAATGAAGGCAACGGTAGCATGAAGCGTTATAAAAAAGATTCTTTTGAATGGTATAAAAAAGTTATTAGCACCAATGGTGCAAGTTTAAAGTGATAATTATCCATTAATTGATAAATGATTATGAGGATGAATACAGGCTTTGCCTGCATCCTCTTTTTTTATAAGAAAAAAGCTTAAAATGGAAAAATGAGCTGTTTTTCAACTTGTGGATCGATTAACGTGACATGAAAACCAATTAACCGAACGCCACGCCCGTTACGACGTTCTAACCAAACTTTATGGGCTTGTTTAATTAAATCGGCCTTATCTAGTTTTGACCATACATGCTCTTGAGTGGTAAGTTGAAAATCATCGAACTTAAATTTGACACCCTGCCGAGCGATCGATAAATCAGAACGCACTTTACTTAATCGTTTTTCAAGCTCTTCAAATAATGAATCAAACTGTAATAAACACGCTTCCCAATGATGAATATCATCAACTAAAGTGCGCTCGACACCAACCGATTTGCGTTGCCTGTCATTACATACTTCTCTCTCATCAATACCTTGGCATCGTTCATACAAGACTCGCCCAAATTTGCCAAAATGGTTAAATAATTTAGTCACATCATAATTGACTATATCTTGACAGGTAAATAATCCCAAATCAGCTAATTTTTTTTCAGTCACTTTTCCCACACCAGGAATTTTTTTTAAAGGGAGCTGTTCAATAAAGCCATCAACTTCATCAGGTGTTATCACATATTGACCATTAGGTTTATTCATGTCAGAAGCGATTTTGGCAAGAAACTTCAGTGGAGCAACACCAGCCGATGCGGTTAACTCAAGTTCCTTAAAAATAGCTTGGCGGATATCTTGCGCAATCAAAGTTGCCGAGCCGTGACATAGTTTACAATCAGTCACATCAAGATAAGCTTCGTCAAGTGATAGCGCCTCAATCGCTTGGGTATACCGCTTAAATATTTGGTGGATCTGGTTTGATACTTCTTTATATACCGCATGCCTACCGGGTATAATTTTAAGATTGGGGCACAGTTTTATAGCTTGTGCCATTGACATTGCACTGTGCACACCATATTGGCGTGCTAAATAATTGGCAGTAGCCACCACACCGCGCTTACGAGGATCGCCCCCCACCGCAATAGGCATATTACGATAACGGGGATTATCTCTCATTTCAATAGCGGCATAAAAACAATCCATATCAACATGAATAATTTTTCGCATAAACGGTATTACGGCAAATAAAATATAACTGTATAAATATACAATATCACACCTTAAGTGGCAGTGTAAACACCGACGATAGCTACTTTTCTAATTTATCAAAATCAATTAACCCTTTTTTATCATAAGGATCACCAACCCAACGGATCGATTCATGGAAAATTTCCGATTAACTAAATTTTTTCAGTAACATATAAGCTATTACTTAATCCAGTAAAAACTAATCATGTGTGAATTACGTTTTATGTGCTAAATTTTCGATTGACATAGTTTGATAATGGTTTGTATACGTTGATATTCACGCTAGCGATAACCAAAGCAGAAAACACAGTTCAAGTCAGTGTTTTCTCGTTTCTTACTAATATATTCTGGGATGGTATTTGATAAACATCTTCGTCGTGATCATAAATAAAAATATATAGCGGTAAAGCACAAACAAATAAGTGAAAAATAAGCTATCAGAGCTAAGTGCTAACCAACTAAACTTATGGCATGTATGTCCATTTTGCATAAATAATTAATTAATGTTGTTAATAATTAAGGTAATTTAAGCTAAATAGATTAATTAAACCTTAAGCGTTGACCAACAAAATAGAGATAGTGCAATTTATAAACATCTAATTAATAAATTTGTAATTAATCAATTAATCGTAATTTTTTAACTCAATAAAATCACAATTCACTTAATATTGAATAATAAAATAGGCAGGTAAAAGTGTTATTTCCAAGCTTCAACCCTTTTTAAGAATAATTAAAACCCAACATTTTTGCAATTTCGTTATGTTTAGATTGTGCAAGCTGTGTTGGTAAATCGTTAAAAACAATGTTGCCATTATCAACCACCAAACAACGTGAAAAATAATTAAGTGAATCATCAAGATAGTGTGATACCATCATTAAAGTTAAATTGAAATCATCACAAATTTGATCGACTAACGCCAACATTTCAAAACGCAGAGCTTGATCGAGCGCTGAAAATGGTTCATCTAACAATAAAACAGGGCGATGCTGAATTAAACAACGCGCTAATGCCACACGTTGCCGTTGCCCGCCTGAAAGCTGATTAGGATAACGATTGTTAAAACCTGCTAAACTAACCTTAACTAGTATATCTTCTATTGTTTGCCGTTCAGATGCATTCAGTTTTAAACAAGGTTTTATACCTAAACCAATATTTTGCTCAACGGTTAAATGGTTAAATAAATTGTTACGTTGAAATAAAATCGAAACGGGGCGTTTGCCTGGCAAGGTGCGAGTCATATTTTGATGATTAAGTAAAATTTGCCCCGAGTTTGGTAAAACAAATCCAGCAATCAAATTTAACAAGGTACTTTTACCAGCACCACTGCGTCCAATAATGACGACTTTTTCTTTTGCTGCAATTTTGATATTAAAATGCATTTTAAAATTATCGTAATGATAATTAATTTGATTTAGTTCGATCATAATCCATCACAACCAATAAACTAAAAGATAATATTAACAATAATGCGGCCGTTACGGCACTTTCTTTATAATGATAACTTGATATTTGTTCATACAAATAATACGGTAATGTGGTCACTGATTTCCCACCAAATAAAGCAATAATACCAAAATCACCCAATGATAATATTGCAGACAGAGCAAAACTCTGGATAATTAATCTTTTTAGTGCTTTATATTCAATCAAATAAAAGTGAAAAAAGCCATTAATATTAAGTGATTGACTTAATTGCCAATAGCGCGATACAACATCAAACATAGGTACAGCAAGATTTTTCAATATAAAAGGCAATGCTATTAAACCATTACATAGCATAATTAAAAGGCAAACAACGATAAAACTATGCGCAAAGGGAAATAATAATAAAAATAGACCTGATGAAAATACCATGCTTGGAATAATTAAAATTAGCGATCCAACTAACATTAATTGGTTGCTCCACTGTATTTTGTGATTAATTAACAAACGGCTATTAGTATAAAGTAATAACAATGCTAGCAACATGGCAATAGTAGCTGAGCCAAAAGCAATTAATAATGAAAACATAACTGCCTGTTGAAAAGACGCAGTTAAAAATGACCATTGAAAAAAATATCCCCCTTCAATGAGTAGGGTCATAATCGGTAGCAAAATAAATAACCCACCAATAACAATAATAATCATACATAAAAAGGCTAAATGATTTGAAACAGGCAAACGGTAACTTTGCCTAACATAGCATGTATTAGGTTTTTGATGGTGGTTATTATTATGAGTAAATTTTTGCATCAAGCAAATAAAACAAACACAACAAATAAACTGTAAACAAGCTAAAAGCACAGCCTGAGCTAAATCTAAATCACGAATAGATTGATAAATGGCGACTTCAAATGTTGTATATTTTGGTCCACCTCCTAGCGCTAATACAATAGCAAAGCTAGAAAAACACAGCATAAAAATAAGCGCAGCCATCGGGAACAGTTGCCGACGCAGTAATGGCCACTCAATCAATTTAAAGTAAGTAAAACTTGAAAAGTTTAATTGTGCAGCTAGCTGTTTGTGTTCAACTGGTGCACTATTTAACGTTCGATAGAATAGACAGCAAGCATACGGAAAATTTAAAAATACATGTGCAAGTAAAATGCCTGTTAACCCATAAATCGAAGTCATAAAAGGCACCCCAAAATAACCGAAAACAGTCGCTAATAAGCCCTGTTTACCATAAACCGACAACAACCCAGTGACTACAACAAGTGTCGGTAAAATGAAGGTAATTGGCATAATGCGCAATAATAATCTTTTACCTAAAAAATCAATCATCGACAAAGCTTTAGCCATGATAATTGCCAATAATACAGATAATAAAGTCGATAATGTTGCTTGAAATAAAGTTATCCAAATAACATGTAATAAATACTCATCAAAATAGACGACTAAATTATTAAATTTAATCGCAGTCAAACAAAGCGCAAAGAGTGCTGCGCCTAATATCATTAAGATCAGGCTAGCAGCGCTAATTCCTGGGAGTAATATTCTTAACTTCAACATTAGGTAAAATAAAACTACTTGCTAATGGCAGACTGCCATTCTCGTACCCACGTTTTTTGATTATGTTCAACTTGCTTTGCATCAAACTCAAGCGCTTTATTTATAGGCTTAACTTGCTTAAAAGCTTCAGGTAACGATGTATTAATAATAGGGTACATGGTATTTTTCTCAGCAAATTGACGTTGCACATCGGGGGTCAATAAATATTGCAAAAAAGCCCGTGCTAATTCGGGTTGCTGGCTATATTTAGTAATACCAGCAACTTCAACTTGACGATAATGCCCTTCATCAAAAATAGCCGCAGCATAACGATGATCATTATCATTCATAATATGAGCAACAGGTGAAGTACTATAGCTAAGCACAAAATCAGCTTCACCCTTTAAAAATAGCCCATAAGCTTCACTCCAGCCCTTAGTTACTGTCACGGTGTTTTTAGCTATTTTTTGCCATGCTGATGAGGCATCATCACCATAAATATTCTTTATCCAAAATAATAAACCTAACCCCGGAGTGCTGGTTCTAGGATCTTGATAGATAATCTTCCAGTTGGCTTTATTATCAACTAATTCATGCATAGAGCGTGGTGGATTGCTGATTTTTTGTTGATTATAAATAAAAGCAAAATAGCCAAAATCATAAGGCACAAAATCATCATCCCACCAGTTGGTATTTAAATTATCGGGTTTATTGATTTGGTGAGGAATAACAATATTGGCTTGTTTAGCCTGTTCTAAAAGATTATTGTCTAATCCCAAAACAACATCGGCATTGGTCTTATCGCCCTCAAGACGCATTCGATTTAAAATCGATACGCCATCGCCTAATGTAACAATCTCAACTTCGCAACCACACTGCGCTTCAAATCCCTTTTCAATTTCCCGCCCTGGCCCCCACTCAGAAATAAAAGAGTTGTAGCTATACACAATCAAGGTAGGTTTTATGTTGGTAGCATTTGCAATATTTGCCATAAAAAGTGCAGATAATACCAAAGATAATAACAATTTTTTACAAAACATTTTGCCTCCAAAATAGCAAATAAAAGACAAAAGGTTTGAGTAGGTATAATAACTCAAATCCCTCCGCTGGCATGATCCAGTTCAGGTTCGACGGGTTATGCTAATCTAACGCTAACATTCTCAGCCCCACTGGGCACCCCGTTGAGAACATTGACTAGTGTAGTGTTTAGGATTATGTTTGTAAACAACCAAACAAATAAAGCGTTGTGAACGAAACAACGAGAAATTAAAACAATCATTGATTTTATTGTTTTTTTTATGATTTTGCTTTAAAGCAAAAAAGACACCTATTACGCTGAATGCTCGAAAACGAAACGATATCAATTTTTCATCAGCTTATCCATAACGTAACAAGCTACGGTGATGTTAACATTTTCTAACTCTGAATAAATAATAATAACCTTTGACTTTTATAAAATCATGAATGCATTACCAATAAAAAACGGTCAGAAAAATCATTGATTTTATTCATGTTTTTCTGACCGTTTTTGGAGGAATCCTTAATAAAACACAACAGTTAATTGCTTCATTAAACAACACTTTTACGCCAGCGTTAAAAACATATGCTGGCTGTACAAACGCACTTAACGTTAGCTCGCTTGGCGACTTAGACTAACTAACGTTGAGCATTATACGTTAACAGCTTTACCTTTGATTTATGTCAAGTTGCATATCCTTTTATATAAGAATTAAGAAGTCAGTATTAAGGGTGAACGCAAATACCATAATTGATACTAGAAACAAAATTTGAATTTGGATTTTTTACTTTACCATAGCCCGAGTCTACGAAGAAATCGCTATCGCTAGTCCAGATTCCTGCTCCCAAGCCGCCGTCGGATTGTCAGCGACCATTACTATCCCAAATAGAATAATAGTAATTCAAAATCCCCCACTCCGTTATCAAGCCAGCATCAACATAACGTAATGTAGCTTCAGGAGCGTAATCTATACGATAATTTATTGGTGGACGAAAGGCACCATCTATGCCGTTTCTGCAAGGGAAGTTGTCCTCGGTTCTTCTTTCTCCACACTTCACATTGGTCAAGTCTTTTACTCTTGACATACGATAATTTATCGCACTGCACCATGCGGTTTGCTCTGATTGACTACCTTTTTTATCACCGCGATTAATAAACCAGTGCTTCAACACAAAACCATATCTTACAACCTCTTCATTATGTCTATTTCTACCTACTAATTCAAATGTTTGTGGTAAACTCTGCTTAAAAAATGGAATAGGATTACCGGAATTTATCTGAGTATCATCGGCAAATGGGCCGTTTAAAGTGACACGTACAAATACTTTTGCTTCTAACTGTGGTTCACAGGGAATCAAACTCACACTCGAACAAGCTGCATGAATCCAAGAATCATTCGCTGTTATTTTTGGTTACAGTGGCAGTAATTTCTTCGTGTGTAATGGGTGTATTCCATATCAAATCATTGGCATCGTGTAACTATCCCCTAAAATAGTACAGTAAAAAAGTAGAAAATTCTCTATGATAAAAGAAAAGGGGATTTAATGATGAAAAAAATGACTGAACATCAAATCGTCGCTATTTTAAAAGAAGCTGAAGCGGGTATTCCCGTTAAAGAGCTGTGCCGTAAATATGGCATGGGTAATTCAACTTTTTATAAATGGCGGGAAAAATATGGCGGTATGGAAACGTCGGATATCAAACGCTTAAAGGAGCTGGAGGCTGAAAACCGCAAGCTTAAGCAGATGTTTGCCGAACTGAGCTTAAAATCCCAGCTTCAGGAAGAAATTATAAAAAAGCTTTAGTGCCCACCAAGGCACGTAAAACGTGGGCACAGCAATTACAACAAAATCATTCGGTTACTATTGCAATGAGTTGTGCTATTGTTGATTTAAGCCGTTGTGCTTACTATTATCAATCTAAGTTACAGGATGATTCGGTGATTGTTTCGGTGTTGAATGCTATCACAGATAGGCATTTACGTTGGGGCTTTCCTAAGTGTTTTAATCGAATCAGAAAGCTCGGCTATCAATGGAATCATAAACGAGTATATCGGGTGTATTGTGAATTAAAGCTTAATCTCAGGGTAAAGCGTAAAAAACGTATTCCTCCACGATGTCCGAAAAGGTTATTAGTCCCCAATAAACAAGGTGAATGTTGGTCAATGGATTTTATGAGTGACAGTAGTCGTAATCAACGTCGCTTTAGGACATTCAATGTCATCAATGACTTTAATCGTGAGGCGTTAGGTATTGATATTGCAGTAAGCTTACCCGCAGGAAGGATTACCCGTTACTTAGATAAACTGGCCGAATATCATGGGTATCCATTAAAAATACGGGTCGATAATGGGCCAGAATTTACAGGAAAAACCTTTACCAACTGGGCTAAATTACATGGTATAACCATTGATTATATCCAGCCCGGTAGCCCTTATCGAAATGGCTATATTGAACGATTTAATCGTACCTATCGTACTGAAGTACTCGATTTATATCTTTTTAACAACTTAGCGCAAGCAAGGAGAATAACTGAAGAATGGTTAACGGTTTATAACACCGAAAGACCGCATGAGGCATTAAATAACATGACATTGATTGAGTATAAAACACTAAAACAAGCAGCATGATTTTCTACGTGAGTTGTGTACTAAGTTTGGGGTATTTACAATTTATTTACAGCGTCATTTTTCTCGTTACTTAGCAAGGTCAATAAGTTTGTCTAGGCTAATCAAAGAATTCATTACATCATGTTGACATAGACTTTCATCATTTTGATAGATATCTTCATCATCTTGATATGTATCTTCTCTTGTAACCCATATGAGCCAAGCTTTAACTGCTAAATATTCTTCAATGGTTAATGTTGCCCAGCGTTCAAATAGATGGCTCTCAGACAGTATTTTTTCAAAATCCATAATCCAAAATACGATTTTATTTATAACAAAATCTTTAATCCTTGCCTTTTTATCCCCTATCGCTCTTGCTTTAGCTAAAGCCTCAGCTCTGGCCATAGCTCTTGCTTTAGCTCTTACTTTAGCTCTGGTTCTACCTAAAGCTATATCTATAACTTTAGCTTTAGCCTCAGCTCTAACTATAGCTTCATCTTCAGCTATAGCTATATCCATAGCTTTAGCTGAAGTAATAAGTAACCCAGGTAAATAATAAGCATAGGCTGATGGAGTAAATAAAAATAAAGCATCATCATAGTTTACGTATATATCAAGAGTGATATCTTGCCAATTCTTACCCAAAAATTGTTTTAGCGCTATTTCATCATCAGGCATCATTATTGGACCTAATTCCCACATATCTTTCGGACGCTCTCGCCAAGAAAATGCCTCCGTTATTTTATTGAATAATATTTTTTCATATATAACATCATATTTTTCCTGTTCAGGTGCTATTACCTTTTTCACCATTGAAGTTCCTTTTTTAATTTATCACTAATTTTATAACATCTTTTAATTTCACTATCTATCTGATTGATACTCATCAAAATATTTGGACAGGTTATACTAATTAGTATCCGCTTTATCAGGTTATTGTTACGATAAACAAAAGAACAAAAGAAATCACCGATGACAAATCGCATTTCAAGAAGAAAAAAACGCCGTTTTACTTACCAATTAAAAAAACAAATGGTGATTCTATATCAACATGCTAAAAAATAAACGAATATTATTGCTGAGTATGACATCACTAAATCCGCATTAGATAAGAGGATAAAGCAATATCAAACCACTGCCTATTGTTTAAACTCTGCGCTAAATTTTTTGACACATAATATGTTCTCCTATGATTTGTACTATTTTAGGGGGATATTTACAGATTTGATGTTCAGTCATTTTTTCATATTTAAATCCTCAGTGGGTTAATAAAGAGAATTTTCTACTTTTTTGCTGTACTATTTTAGGGGATAGTTACAGTGCCTGCTTACCTTCATTTTGCCATGCCCAATAAAAGGTTGCCCCACCCGCCATGACCCGTGATTGAATAACATGCTTATCATCATAAGTATAGTGCTCGGTCTCATTTGCGG